>JAKAWF010000349.1 GCA_021817025.1 bacterium | reverse complement strand
CCGATCTGCTCTCCTCGACCGAGATCCTGAGGGTCGTGCGGGAGGTGGGTTGCGTTATCGCGGCCGCCTCACCGGAGCTGGCGCCCGCGGACCGGCGCCTGTACGCCCTGCGCGATTCGACCGCAACCGTTCCATCCATACCCCTCATCGCCAGCTCGATCGTGTCCAAGAAGGTGGCCGAGGGGGTCCAATGCCTGCTCTTCGACGTCAAGGTTGGCAGCGGGGCCCTGATGCACGACATCAGTGCGGCACGGCGGCTGGCGCTCACCCTCGCCGAGCTGGCATCGGCGTTTCGCATCCGGGCCGCCGCCATGGTCACGGCCATGGACCAGCCGTTGGGAAGGGCCGTGGGCAACGTCCTCGAGGTGACAGAGGCACTCGACGTGCTCTCCGGGGACGGCCCTCCCGACCTCCGCGCGCTGGTGCTCGAGGAGGCGCGGGAACTGCTGCGGCTGAGCGGCCACACGGCCGACCCATCCGAGGCCCTGGACAACGGCGCGGCCAGGGAGCGGTTCAACGCCATGGTCAGGGCCCAGGGTGGCGCTCCGGAGGCGCCACTACCCCTGGGGGTGAGGCTGGCCACCCTGGAGGCACCCCGGAGCGGCTTCGTCTCTCGTCTGGACGCCGGGGCCATCGGCTTGGCGGCGTGGAGGCTGGGATGCGGACGGAGTGCACCGTCGGGGCCCGTCGACCCGGTCGCCGGGATCATCTGCCTCGCCAAGCAGGGTGCTGCGGTGGAGCGCCGCCAGCCGCTGCTCGAGCTCTGGGGGCGTCCCGGCCAGGACCCCGGGCCCGCCCTGCTCGCCCTGAAGCGCGCGATTCGTGTCGGGAACTCCCCGCCCCCACCGCGGCCCGTGGTGCTCGAGCACGCGGCCGGCGACTAGGCGGCCGGAGTCACCGTCTCAGCCGCGAGCATCTCGAGGATGGCCTCGGCCAGCTGCCGCGCTGACTGCGGCTCCAGCTCAAGCGCCACCCGTGCCGCCGGGCCGAGGGCCGGGTTGAGCAGGTCGACGTTGAGGGTGTGGTCAGCCGGTGCATGGGCCGGATGGTCGAGGTAGACGGTGGCACCGGTAACCCGCATCCAACCAGTGGCACCCTTGCCACTTCCGACCACTTCCAACCGCTTGGTGAGGTAGGTGCACACATTCAGCCCTCCAGGGTCCGGCTCAAGAACGCGAATATCCGCCCCCAACCGTCCACCGCCGCCTCCGGGCGGTAGCTGGGCCGGTCCACGGCAAAGAAGGCGTGCCCAGCCCCGGGATAGGTAGTGAACTCGTGCTCCTTGCCATGCCCAGTGAGCATGGCGTCCAGCTCGGCGGTCTCGGCCGGCGACGGGTGCTGGTCCTCCTCTCCGAAGAGCCCCAGCAGGGGGCAACCGAGGTGAGGAAGCTGGGCCGTCAGGTTGCTGATGGGGATGGGGAAGCCCTCGGGCGGCTGACCCACCACAAAAGCTCCGTAGCAGTCCACGGCAGCCTGCAGGCGAAGGTGGCAGGCCGCCAGAACCGCCTGGCGCCCACCGGAACAGTAGCCGATGACTCCCACCTTGCCCGACGCCGACGGACTGGCCCTCAGGAACTCGGCCGCTCCCGCCACGTCTCCCACCAGCCGCTCGTCCGGCACCCCGCCCCTCGCCCGCGCAGCAGCGGCGGCATCGTCCGGCTCGGCCCCTGGGGCCTCCCGCCAGTACAGGTTCGGGCTGATGGCGAAGTAACCCTGTGCCGCGAAGCGCCGGACGGTTTCCTTGGTCTGCCGGTCCAGCCCCGGCATGTGATGGATCACCACCATGCCTGGGCGGCTCCCCGACTCCAGCGGCTCCGCGAAGTACGCCTGGATCTGATCCCCGCCATGCCCTTCGATCTCGACCGCGCCCGCTCGGATCGACTCATCCAACGCCGCACCTCCCAAACGAACACACCGACCGTGTGCAGACCGGCCCTGCGGGGCCCGCTGTCAGGTTCGAAGCTGGCTCAGAAGGCTCCGGATCGCCAGCTCATACCCCATCGGCCCGGCTCCCACTATGACCCCGGCGGCAACCGGGGCAACCACCAGCTCGTGGCGGAAGGGCTCCCGGGCGAAGACATTGCTGAGGTGGACCTCGAAGACAGGAAGTCCAATCGCGCTCACCGCATCCCTCAGGGCATAGCTGTAGTGGCCGAGGGCGCCGGGGTTGAGCACCACGCCGTCGACCCCCCGTGCTGCACGGTGGAGAGCATCTATGATCTGGCCCTCCCCGTTGGCCTGGAAGAACTCCAATTCGCACCCCAGCTCGGGCGCCACCGCCCGCAGCCCGGCTTCGATCGCCTCCAGCGTCTCCCCTCCGTAGACGGCCGGCTCCCGGCTTCCCAGGAGATTGAGGTTGGGGCCGTTCACCACCAGGATCCGAAGGCGCACCTGTTGCATCTGGTCCTCGCTTTGGAGCCACCCGGCCGTGGGCCCGTCTGCAGCCGCTGGGCTGCCACAGCTTGGCCAAGTCTATCTCCGCACGGGAGCCCGAAGCTCCACCGGTCACCTGGCACAAGCTCGGAGCGCAGGCCCGCATCTGTCGGCGGAGGAGGACTCTGGGCCTCCCCGCAGCCTCTCAAGCCACCACTGGCGCCCACCATCGGCAGGGGTCGCCGCTCCTCTGGCCGCCGCTCCGACAGATCCCCATGAACTCGCACGTCCAGAGGACTCCGCTCACTGGGCGACAGCCCCCGAGGACGGGGGCCGGCTCCCGCCGGCCCCCTCGCTCGGGCACTCCGCTCAGTAGTAGGAGTTCAGGTCAGGGGTCGTGACGGTGTAGATCGTGTGCAGCTTACCGCTGGTATTGAATTGGACCACCTGCAGCGGGGTGAAGACATTGTGGTACTGGTTGAAGTCCTCGTTCCCGCTGGCACCCTGGTAGTTGATCTTCTTTCCGGCCTTGAGCAGCTTCACGCAGCTCGGGTAGGTGTAGCACGCGGTGCCCGGCGGGTTGGAGATCTTGGTGATGTAGGGGCGCCACACCACCGGGTTGCTGGAGTGGGCGGCGGTCATGGCCAGGGCCGCGATCACCACCGCGTCATACATCGCCGGCGAGGCGGGGAGCGGCTTGTTGGTGTTCCACACTGCCTGGTAGGCGCTGAGGAAGGCGCTGTTGGCGGTGCCATACGGGGTGGTCCCGGCCATCCCGGTCAGCCAGTGGCTCGCGGTGCTCAGCCCCATGGCGTTCGCCAGCTGGATGCTGGCGCCGGTGTCCCCGGTGATGAACCGGACGTTCATGTGGCCCAGCTGCTTCACGTTGGCGAACAGGGTGCTGGCCGTCTGCGGGTCGGCGTGGAAGAACACGCACTGCGGGTTGCCCTGGAACGCGACCTGGACCTCGCTGAGGTAGGAGGTCTGGTCGGGAACGATCTGCTGGTTGCTGAGGATGTGGCCGCCGTGCCCCGTGAACGCCTTGACCAGAGGTGGAACCTCGGCTTGGGCGTTGGCGTCGTTGGTGTACATCAGGCTGGCGGTTGAGCAACCGGTGTGCAGAGCGTAGTAGGCCTCACCCGTGAGCAGCACGGAGTCAGAGGGGAAGACCCGGTACACGTAGGGGAAGGTCATGTGGTCCAGGAAGGTGGCGCCTCCCTCCATGAGGTCCACCACGTGGTCGGTGTTGAAGCTCTTGTCCACGCCCTCGATCTCGAGGGAGCTGGGGCCGAACACCACCACCGGAGAGTGGGTGAGGAGCGTCTGGAGCGCCGTCACCGCGTCCACCGGGTCACCGGCGGTGTCCTCCAGGGTGGCGCTGAACTTATGGCCATCCACCCCACCGTTGGAGTTGACGGCGTAGATCCCCGCCTTGATCCCGTGCAGGAACCACTGGCCCACGAAGGACTCCGCCCCAGTCATGGGCAGGAGTTCTCCCACGCTGATTGGACCACTCGGAATCGAGTGGTTCGCGGTCGTAGCGGTGCTGCCGCAGGCGGCGAGAAGGATGGCAAAGAGCCCCATCCCCGCCCAGCCCGCCTTTCGAAAACCGAATCTCAAGTTGCTACCCTCCATTTCCCTTTCGCTACCGAAGAACCCGTCGCTTCCCGGTCAGATCCAGTGCC
>JAKAWF010000348.1 GCA_021817025.1 bacterium | reverse complement strand
TGCCATCCTGTTCTCCTAAAATCGGCGGCTGGACTGCCGCTCTACCAGAACGTTACGGCAGGGTTCTCCAAGCCAAAACTGACTCGGCTCTAGTTTACTACGGCCTATCCCTAGCCCTCAGAAAGTCAGAAGGGAGTTGCTTGCCTCCGGACCCCAGGGGTTCACCATCCCTCGTCCCCACAGTCGCACTCGTCGTCCTCGCAACGGCCAGACCCGCCGCAGTGTTCGCAGGTCTCGATCTCGACATCGAGGTTGTCAGCCCCCATGACCATCGTTCTGCCCACGCCCTCGCACTCCTCGCACACCAGCACCGCCAGATCGGGCCGGAGCGGGCCATCCGCCGCATGTGGGTACATCACGCCGCGATGTCCCCATGGTCGGTCTGGCCAGCGATCATTCCAGGGACGAAGACGAGTCTTCGGGCTACACCCCACGCCAGACGGAGCCGACCTTTGGTCGCCAGCGTGACCAGGTGGTACTGAACCGTACACGCTGGGCTCAGACCTATCGCCGCCGCGAGTTCGCGCTGGGTGGACGGGAAGCCGTGTGCGACCTGGTACTCGGTGAGCTCAGCCAAGATGCGGCCGCGGATCAGCACCTGCTGGCGCCTAGTGCCCCGAGAGTTCGCTGACATTAGCTAATAGCATATCGTGAGGTACCCTAGTCCAATGACCGACCAGTCTGCGGGCCACCGCCGGGCCTTTATCGTCCTCGCAGCGCCCGCACTGGCAGCGGGCCTTCTCGCCGGATGCGGCCAGATCGCGAACCCTCCGGGCTACCCCCACACCCCAACTCCCTCTGTGCCCAGTATGCCAACGGCCACCGCCAGTGTCCCACCCCTCCCCTCTTCCCCATCGTGGATCCCCGCGGGCCAGGTGGCCGGGGTGGCCAACGGGCTCCTGAGCGGGCTTGAGCCTCCGTGCCAGGTCCAGTTGGAGATGTATGAGCTAGGGAACCAGACCCTGGTCACTGATCTCGTCGAGGCCTACAAGAGAGGATGCCAAGAGCAGGTGATGCTGGACGGGACGGAGAGCCAGTCGATCGCCGCCGCCCGCCAGCTGAGCGCGACCGGGGTGGCGGTCAAACTTGCCCACATCCCTAACGGCATCGACCACATCAAGGCTCTGGTGGTCGACGGAGGGCGGGTTGTACTTATTGGAGGAGTGAACTGGGGGCAGTCGTCCTCGTACACCGCCGACGCCGACATGCTGATCCCCCAGGACCCAGCCGCCGCGGCCCGGCTGACGGCGGACTGGGCCAGCACCACCCAGGATTGGTCCGGCGGGCAGGTGGGCCCAGAGGCCTTGGAGGGCCCGGCAATCAGCCAGGCGATGCTCAGCGTCATCGCGTCGGCGAAGGCCAAGCTCTTGGTCGTCACCAACTACGCGACGTCCTATGTGGTGCAGGACGCCCTCGCAGCTGATGCAGCCCGGGGGGTGACGGTCGACGTTCTCCTCAACCCTCTGGGCTACGGGGCCAAGGGCGCCGCCTCCTGGCTATCGAACCACCGGATCCACGTCCGCTGGGCTCCTGACTCCCCCTACCTCCACGCCAAGGTGCTCCTCTCCACCATCGAGGGCCTTGGAGGGAGCGCCAACCTCAGCTACCACGGATTGAGCATCAACCGAGAGATGGACGCCATGATCCCCACCTCACTGCTGCCGGTGGCCTGGGCCTGGGGCGAGGCCCTCTGGGCCAGCGGGAGTTCAGTCTCCTAGACTTCGGCGCCCCCACCGGGCAGCTTCATCTTCTCGACTACTCCTGCGAGGACTTGCTGGGTGTACTCCTCGGTGAAGGTGATCCTCCGATCCCCTCTGCTCACTGGGCGAGCGCAAGCCCCCGCTTCAGCCGTGGGGTGGAGCGAGTGGAGCACCTCCCGCGACCTGGCTGAGAGGGGCGCGTACGGGATCGTAAGGGACTAGAGCCGCCTAAACGTATGACCCTTTCGACCAAGCCCACTCGGGCCCATCGGCCGATGCGGCAGTGAATCGCCCAGTGTGGAGGGCGCATCGTTGCCAGCGAGATCATCGATGTTCTTGACGATCTCCGCCTGCCGGCGGACCCAGTAGCGCTCGATCGTTTCCCTGGGCACGGGCAGCTCAAGGTCGTCGGCTACGTCGCCGAAGTAGCCAAGCCCCTTCACGATGTGGTCGATGGCCGCCTCTGGCACGGTGGGAGAGTACCGCTGGACGAACAGGGCGAGTCCCTCCTCGGCCCGCCGACCACCTTGCTCCTCGATGACCATGATGTCGAAGTAGTCACGCATCTCACCCCTATCGCCGACCACTTTGAGCTTCGTGGCAAGGAGGTCCCCCAGGCCAGCTATCTGAATGCCACCTACCGTCGACATCGGTTCCAGAACACGCTGTGACTCCGCCAGGAGGAATTGGATCTTCGCGTCGTCCAAGACCCCATTGAGGGTGTCTTCCTGGAACACGGTGGTCACGAACGTTCCCACCTGAGAGAGAGTGTCCCTGAGTAGTCCAAGGTCGGCCTTGGCGGACACGAAGAAGTCCAAATCGCGACTCTGTCTGTGGTGCAAATGGACCGCGATCGCGGTGCCGCCAGCCAGATATGCTCCTTCAGGCACCAGGGGCGCCACCTTTTCCCACGCGCGAGCGGTGGCCGCCGGGAGGACCTTCCGAAGCTCAGGGGGAAGGCTCATGCCCGGGCCAGGTTTTCGGCCAGTGCCTGAACGCGTCCGGAGACGCCCCGGTAGGTCGCAACGCGCCGCAGATCCTCAGGTGGTAGCGCGGTCGCTACCCACGCATGGGCTCGAGGGTCGCTGCTCGTAAGTATGCGATGGGCGACCGTTGAACCTTTGAGGTGAAGGTCGATCTGTTCAGGATGAGGGACGTCCCAAAATAGGTGCCCAAACCGCCGGGGCAGCTGAGACGGCCTTGAGGCTCGCGACTCAGCCTGGGGTACTTCGACGCGCGCGATCTGGGCGGCTACCTGGCGCCATTGTGGAGATAGAAAGCTCACCTCCCACTCGGTGACAGGACGAGCAGCCCCTTCGATCACGAACCGGCGCTTGCGCATGATGTAGCCCATTCTCTCCAGTCTGGACAGCGCAGTCGTCGAGGCCCCGTGGCTGATGCCGGCTGCCCGCGCTACAGCCCGCCCAGATCTGAGTCCCAGCGGTCGGCGGCTGAGCGCGGCAAGCGCCAGCACCTCCTCTCGTCGTAGGCCGACCACGGGCACCAAGCGTCCTAGCCGCCGTCGAAGACGGTCAGCCTCAGCGGCAGAGAGTCGAAGATGACCCCCTTTTGTCTGGCTCGGAGTAAGGCCCAACTCCCGGATCGCCCGATGCACTCGGGGCACGGACGTTCCAAGAGCCAGCGCGAGAGAGCCTGTGGTGGTCATGACCATATCGTTATGATAGCAGAGCAGCCGGAACTAAGAGAGAAGCCTCCCTCCGCCAGAGAGTTCGGCGCAGCATCGGCCTGGCCGAGGTTCGGAGATGACACTCCGGTCGTCCAGCGCCAACCTGAGCGAGGATGGGCTCGCGGCCAACCGAGAGATGGACGCCATGATCCCCACCTCCCTGCTGCCGGTGGCGTGGGGTGAGGCCTTGTGGGGCGAGGGGACAGCGGTGGGGTGAGAGGCCTTCATCGGTCGCAGGGAGAGGGCTTGGACGATTACGGTTCGCGAAAGACCTCGTGGCCTCCGATGCGACGCCACCGGACAGCTGGCTCACCGGCGAGGTCCATCCACTCGAAGGTGGCTCGACCATCTGGGCCGGAAAACGACCACGTCATCTCCCAGAGGCCCGGGGCGCCATGCACGGGCTTGACCCGCAAGGCATTCGGCCAGCCGGCTCCGGGGTCCTGCCGATACGCAGCGGCCGCCGCGTGAAAGCGATCGACGGCGCGCCGGACGAGCAAGCGTTCATCGGCGGACAGGCGTTGCCAGTCAGCCTTGAACCGTTCGGTGCGCTCGAACTTCACGAATCGAGGTCGGTGAAGAAGGCGTCGGGACCCTCTGTGACCACCACCCGGCCGGCAGCGATGTCGGCGTCAGCCTCGCGCTCCATCCGCTGCCACCGCTCGGTCCAAAACCAGGCCTGGTCGCTGGGAACCGGAACAAC
>JAKAWF010000347.1 GCA_021817025.1 bacterium | reverse complement strand
ATCTCCAACCCGATGGGATCCGGCTCCGGCATGGGCACAGAACGGCGGAGGGGCATCTAGCCATCTTTCATCACGGCAGCGCAGACAACGACTGAGGACCCCGCCGCTGGTGACCACTCCAAGCCGGGAGTGGGCCCCGCACAGGGCACAGTCACCCAGGCAGGTATCGAGAACCTCGGTGGTCCCAGCAGAACCATCCCCGGAGTACGCCGGTGGAGCGCTCTCACCCGGCGCATCCACCACCACCGCCTCAGGAGGTGAAGCCGAGCGCAGTGGACAGTCAAGGCGATATCCCCGCCGCTCCGACGACCAGCAGACCACCTGCCACTCCGACCAGAAGCGCTCCAGGAAGCTGCGATGAAACGGCCGGCCGCAGCGGGGGCAGGTGAACATGGTGGCGGTCCACCCGGATCTCTCGACCGCTTGTAACTCGTTTCCATCCCTGGGCCCGGAGTGGTTCAACGCCGGCTCCCCGGGGGGAAGTGCCTGGGGCGAGCTCAAGGTGGTGCGGTCCCCAGCAGCTGGCGCAGGGTCAGGGGCAGGATGCCGCCGTGGCGGACTTGTTCGAGCTCCGTTGCGGAGTCGAGCCGGGCTCGCACCGGGAGTGTCCGGCCGTCGGCTACGAGCCTCAGTGCGGCCAGGTTCCCCTCAAGCAGCGCGGCGATCCCCAGCAGATCAAAGGTCTCCTCTCCGGTCAGCTTGAGCTCAGCCGCGTTCGCCCCGTCCTGAAATTCAATAGGGAGTACACCCATGCCCACCAGGTTCGAGCGGTGAATCCTCTCGAAGCTCTGGGCCACCACCGCACGCACGCCGAGCAGGCGAGTGCCCTTGGCGGCCCAGTCGCGCGAGGAGCCCGAGCCGTAGTCGCGGCCCGCCACGACCAGCAGCGGGGTCCCCGCATCTTGGTATAGGCGGGAGGCGTCGTAGATGGTCATGGTGCGGCCGCTGGGATGATGCCGGGTGTATCCTCCCTCGACCCCAGGCACAAGTTGATTCCGCAGCCGCGGGTTGGCGAAGGTGCCCCTGATCATCACCTCATGATTGCCCCTCCGCGAGCCGAAGGAGTTGAAGTCAGGGACGGCCACCCCGTGCTCGTTGAGGTAGGATCCCGCCGGCCCATCGGGACTGATCGCCCCGGCAGGCGAGATGTGGTCGGTGGTAACGCTATCTCCCAGCAGCACCAGGCAGCGAGCCCCACGGATATCGACCGGCGGGGCCGCCACCCTCGACAGTTCGGTGAGGAAGGGTGGCCGCCGCACATAGGTCGACTCGGGCTCCCAGACGAACTGGCTGGCGTCCCGAGGTGACAGCCGGTCCCAGAGCTCATCGCCCGAGAAGACGGTCCGGTATTCCTCCTTGAACTGCTCGCCAGTCAGCACCTCCGCCACCACGTCTCCGATCTCCCGCGAACTGGGCCAGAGGTCCCGGAGCCAGACAGGGTCGCCACTCCGCGTGGTCCCCAGCGGGTCGGACTCGAAGTCGAAGTCGAGGGAGCCCGCGAGTGCATACGCCACCACCAAGGGTGGCGAGGCGAGGTAGTTGAGCCGCACCTCAGGATGGATCCGTCCCTCGAAGTTGCGGTTGCCTGACAGGACCGCGGCCACCACCAGCCCCCGGTCCCGCACCGCCGCGGACACCTCCGGGATCAGCGGTCCGGAGTTGCCGATGCAGGTGGTGCATCCGTAGCCGACAAGGCTGAAGCCAAGTTCGGCAAGCGGTCGATCGAGACCCGCCCGCTCAAGGTAACGCATCACCACCCGTGATCCCGGCGCCAGCGAGGTCTTAACCCACGGCTGGCGCCGAAGCCCTAGTTCAACCGCTCGCCGGGCGATGAGCCCGGCGGCCACCATCACGTCGGGATTAGACGTGTTGGTGCAGCTAGTGATGGCGGCGATCACCACGTGCCCGTCGTCGATGGGAACCTCCTGTGCATCCAGCTCCACGGTGACGACACGCGTTTGCCTCGTCGACACTCCTGCGGGTGGTGCGGGAGGGTGCACTGCCTCCGGTCGATGATCCCCGGGCGCGGTGCGGGAGGCTCCGGCATAGTTCGACGCCGGGGGGTCACTGGCTGGGAACGAGTCTGCCGAGGCCTGCTCACAGGACCCATCCAGGAGTGGAGGCGGGGTCCAGTTGACAGCCGAGGTGCCGGAGCCCACGGTCTCGGGGACCAGCGCCGCGAGATGGCTGCGGAACGACCGGGGCACGAGTGATAGCGCAACTCGATCCTGCGGGCGGGCCGGCCCGGCAAGCGAGGTCTCCACCGTGGAGAGATCCAGGTGGACCACCTCGGAGAATTCGGGGAGCGGGTCTCCTGGATCCCAGAACATGCCCTGCTCCCTCGCATACGCTTCCACCAGTTCCACCTGGTAACCGGGCCGACCGGTGAGGCGGAGATAGTCCAGGGTCACCTGATCGATGGGGCTGATGGCACAGGTGGCCCCGTATTCGGGCGCCATGTTGCCAAGGGTGGCCCGGTGCTCGACTCGCAGCCGGCTGAGTCCGGGGCCCGTGAACTCCACGAACTTGCCCACCACCCCGTGACGGCGCAGCAGCTCTGTCAGGGTCAGGACCAGGTCCGTGGCGGTAGCCGTCGGCGGGAGTTCCCCCTCCAGGTGGACCCCGACCACCACGGGCATGGGGACGGGAACCGCGTGTCCCAGCATCGCCGCTTCCGCTTCGATACCCCCTACTCCCCACCCCAGGACCCCGATTCCGTTCACCATCGGGGTGTGAGAGTCAGTGCCCACCAAGGTGTCGGGGAAAGCTTCACCCTCCTCGGTGGCGAACACCACCCGAGCGAGATGCTCCAGATTGACCTGATGACAGATCCCGGTGTCCGGGGGCACGACTGCAAATTGGCGAAAACCCTGCTGGGCCCAGCGCAGCAGCCGGTAGCGCTCCAGGTTGCGCGAGAACTCCAACTGACGGTTGACGTCGAAGGCGGCCGATGCGCGCCACTCATCCACGACGACGGAGTGATCGACGATCAGCTCCACCGGGACCCTAGGGTTCACCTGTCGGCTGTCACCGCCCAACTCAGAGAGAGCCTCCCGAAGCGCCACCAAGTCCACAACCGCGGGCACCCCGGTGAAGTCCTGGAGGAGGACCCGCTCCGGGTGGAAGGGCAGCTCCAGAGAGTGGTCGTCCACCCGGGGCCACTTCGCCAGGGCGGCCACCGCATCGGCCGCGACCCCGCCGTACTGGTGGTGGCGGAGAAGGTTCTCCAGCAGCAACTTGATGCTATACGGGAGGCTGTCGAGATCCGCCAGGTCGGCCAGCGACCCTAACCGACTGATCCGGTAGCGCCGCCCGCCCACGGTGAGCTCCGACCGGGAGTTGAATGCGCCAGTCACCAGTCCACCACCTTGGCCTCGATCCCCTCCCGGCCCAGCCGTTCAGTCCGGCCAGCCTCAAGTCCTGCAAGGAGCAGGTGGAAGTAGATCAGGCCGGCGTACGGAGGCCAGGCTCGTGTGAGTTCCTGGACCTCCTCATACCCCGGCCTCCCCGGCAGCTGGAAATGCCGGCGCAGAGCGTTCTGTGCCCCCACGTCGTCACCGGGAAGGATCCACCACCGACCGAGCCCCCGGAGCATCACGTACTGCGCGCTCCAGCGGCCGATCCCCGGCAGCGAGCGGAGGCGGTCCTCCACCGCTTGGTCCGGCATCGCCGCCAGAGTATCCTCCGCAAAGTCGGCTCCACCCAGAGCCTGGGCGATGGCCACCAGGGATCGCGCCTTGGCCCCGCTCAAGCCGAGCCCTCGCAGCGACTCCCAGTCGGCCTGAGCGACCGCATTCATCTCCGGCGCACCCGGACCCCACCCATCCGTCGCTCGTGGGACCCGGGTGCCAAACCGAGCGGCCAGCCGGTTGAGCAGGTGAATGCCGACGGCGAGGCTGACCTGCTGGCAGACCACGGCATTGACCGCGGCTTCGAAGACGCTCGGAAAGCGCGGCGGTCGCATGCCTCGGAAGCGACTGGCCAACTCTTCCAGCCAGGGCTCCTTGGGCGCCAGGTAGAAGCCGGACAGCTCCTGGCTCAGCCCCAGGGTGTCCACCAGCGTGAGGGCCACAAGGCGAAGGGCCTCCGGGGTCACCGCCCTTTGTTCGCCCCCCACGA
>JAKAWF010000346.1 GCA_021817025.1 bacterium | reverse complement strand
GAACGTTCCCTTCGACGACACCTGGAACGGGACGCTTCCCCTGCTCAGGGCGCTCGCCGATGGCCGACTCCAGCTGGCCGCGCTGTGGGCGCAGCACAACGAGAACCGCATGCTCATCCCCAACCTGCTCACCCTTCTGATCGACTCCGCAACCCGCATGAACGAGCGGGCCGACATGCTGGTGAGCGGCTGCTTTCTGGTTCTTGCCCTGGTCGTCATCCTGGTTCTGGCCCGGCGCACGCTCCGACTCGGCCCGCTGCTGCTGGTCCCCGTGCCGTTCCTGGTGCTGGGCCTGGTCCAGTGGGAGAACATCCTCTGGGCCTTCCAGCTCGCCTGGATGCTGATCCTCTTCCTCACCGTGGCGAGCCTGGGGGCCATCGAGTGGGCGGGGAACCGCTGGGGCGGGTTGGCGCTGGCGGCGACCTTCGGAGTCCTCGCCTCCTGCAGCTCCCTGCAGGGCCTGCTGGTCTGGCCGGTCGGCCTCTACTACGGCTGGGCGGTGGGCTGGTCCCGCAGTCGCGCTGCCGCTTGGACGGCCGCCGCCCTGGTCACCGCCGTCGGGTATTTCCGGGGCTTCGGTCCCGTGGGGACGCCCTCCCGCCCCCTGCTGGCCTTCCAGGAGCCGACCGTGGCGGCGCGCTACGCGGCGCTCCTCGTCGGCGGGATGTTCGGCTTCCACCACCTGCTCTTGGGAGGAGTCACGATTGCCGCGGTGGTGGCCCTGGCACTGTTCGTGGTGTCGGACCGGCGCTGGCGCCGGGAGCTGCGGCTTCCCATGGCTCTGATCGGCTTCGCCGTGGGCTTCGACGCCCTCGTCCTGGTGGGTCGGCTCCCTCTGGGGCTCGCCAGCGCTGGGGCATCTCGGTACACCACCTACAACCTCTGCCTCCTGGTCGGCCTATGGCTGGCCAGCCTCCACATGATGCGGCGCCGAGTTGCGCCCCAAGGTTCGCCGCCCTCGGCCTCCGCACCCCTGCTCTGGCTGGGGGCTGCGCTGGTGGCCGTGATCGTGGGTTGCCAACTCGGCGGTGATGTGCCCGCCGGGCTCTCGGGCGGTGCCAGGGCCCGCGCCCAGCGCGTTGCCGGTACGCACCTGCTGCTGGACCTGGCCCGGGCGCCGGACAGCGCCCTGGCAGCCGACCTCTTCTTCCCCAGCGGGCAGTACGTCCGGGTCTGGACCGGTGTGCTGCGTCTACACCGCTGGTCACTGTTCAGTGGACCGCCGTAGGGGTGGCCTGCGCTAGCTCCAGGAACCGCTCCTGAACACTCGGCGGAACTGGGCTCCGCCTCGTAGGTGACCCGGATTCGCCATCGGCCGCCTACTCCAGGCGGGGTGGCGTGCCTGCCCGCCTACGGCGTGGCGGCGACGCGCCGCCGGGGTACCAAAGGCGGTCGATAGACTGGCCCGGTGATGCCGCCCGAGCCCAGAACTGCCCGGATCGAGGTCGGGCCTCCCCTCCGTTGACCGTCCGCCGCGAGTCGGGCGCGGTGGGAGAGGGAGCCGGAGCTTCTCCCGAGGGGCACTCGCTCAGGTGGCTCACCCTCTGCGTCGCGTTCGCCCTTCTGATCGGCGCGCTCATGATCCCGGCGCTCCTGCTGGTGGCCTCGCCAGCGGTCGGTGCCCTGGACCCCTCTTGGCAGCTGAGCCTGGGAGCCGCTCTCGCTGATCACCTGAGGTTCGGCCCGCAGTACCTGTTCACGTACGGGCCCCTGGGGTTCATGCACGAGTCCCTGCAGTACCCCACGGCGGTCCTCACCGATCTGGCCATCGTCGCCATCGTTGGCTCCGCCATCGCCTACCCGCTGGCCTTTCTCCTCTTCGCCGAGGCGATGCGACGGATCACCGGCCGGGTGGGGTGGCAGGCGGTCGTCCTGTTCTTGGGCGCCGGCCTGGCCGCCTATTGGTCGGGGGCGATCGCCGGACCCGGGAGCCGCGCGGTGATCATCTCGCTGGCAGCGCTGACCACCTGCTGGCTCGTGCCCCGGTCGAGATGGGCCCCCTGGCTGGCGGTCGGCGCCGGGTTGTGCCTGGCGTTTGCCGCCCTCTACAAAATCGACTACCAGTTCGTGGCCCTCGGGGAGCTGGCTGTCTTCACCGGGCTGGCACTGGGGGCCAAGGACGGGCCCCGCTCCACAGCGCTCTTGGCCTGGGCCTCTGCGCTGGTCGGCTATCTGGCCATCTGGCTCCTGGCCGGTCAGCGCTTGGCCGACCTTCCTTCGTTCTGGATCGGCGGCTGGCAGATTTCGGAGGGGTACAGCGCCGCCATGTCGCTGGCGGCACACTGGAAGACCCTGGCGGAATTGGCGCTGGTGGCGATGGTGGGGATCGGCCTGCCCCTGGTGGCGGAGCGCTGGCGCTCCCGGCAACTCTCCGCCCAGGCGGTGGCGGCTCTGATCAGCCTGCCCTGGCTGTACGCCAACTGGAAGGATGGGATGGTGAGGCAGGGGGGACTGGCTGGGGACAACGTTCGGGTGCTGGCGCTGTTCGCGGGGATCCTGGCGGTGGCCTGGCTGGTGGTGGTCGTCAGCCCGCGCCTCCTCTCCTGGCGAACTTTGCCACCCCTCCTGGGCGCAGGGGTCTGCGTAGCCGTCAGCGTGTACGGCTTCGGCTGGACCGAAGGCCCGCGGTGGATCCTCACCGTGCTCCAGCCTCAGCAGCCCCCGGCGGTGAGCACCGCTGGGATCGTCCCCGCCTCCATCACCGCCTCGCTCCGGGGGCACACCGTGTCGGCCCTGCCCTGGGACGCCGCCTACGTGATCGAGAACCACCTCGCCTGGGACACCCTACCGGAGCCACAGACCTACTCCGCCTACACCCCCTACCTGGACCACCTGGACGCCAACCAGCTGGCATCCCCGGGGGGAGCTCAGCGGCTGGTGGTCACCCTGGAGGACATCGATGCCCGGTACCTCTTCTGGGACCCTCCGGCGGTCTGGGACACCGTCATCTCGCGCTACTCCTGTGGCGCGACGTTCCCCGGCAGCGTGGTGCTGAACCGCCGACCGCCGGCGGTGGGCCGCCAGGTCCCGATTGGGCAGGAGTCCGGGAAGGTGGGCAGCTGGATCCCGGTGCCCCGGACTGCGGATCCGTATGAATTCGCGTCGCTGCAGCTGGGCAGTTCGCTGGAGGGACGGGTGCTCAATCTGGCACTTCGCCAGACGGCGGTGATGGCAATGCTGCAGCTCAGCAACGGCAAGGTGGTCGGGCCGGACCGGATCATCACCAGCACCGCCGTGGACGGGCTCTACCTGTCCCACTACCTGACCTCAACCCAGGGGCTGTGCCGGGTGCTGTCCGGAGATGGCGCAGGGATCCCGGGGATCACGGCTATCCAGCTGATCCCCAGCCATCCGTCGGAGTGGGCGACCTCGGTCACCATCCGGTTCACCGCCGCCCGGTGATCCCCAGCCCCGGCCGTGCCCAGATCGGCCCCCCAACTGGGGCCGCTATCATCGGGCCGCGGGAGGAAGTCGGTGGGGACGGGCCAGGGCGCTGGAGACGGCGCCGCCCCTGGAGGATTGCGTGGCGATGAGCGTCCGAGTCGAGAGCGCCCGCTTGGCGGTGATCGGAGCCGGCTACGTCGGGCTGAGCACGGCCGTGTCTCTGGCCCACCTGGGGCACCGGGTCTCCCTAGGCGAGGTGGACCCGGGGAAGGTGGCGCGGCTCCGCCAGGGCACCCCCACCATCGTCGAAGAGGGGCTGGCGGAGATCCTCCGCGAGGGGCTCGACTCGGGCCGGCTGACGATAGAAGAGGGAGCGGTGGCCGCGGTCTCGGAGGCAGAGTTCGTGTTCCTCTGCCTTCCCACCCCCCAGGGCGAGGACGGCTCGGCCGACCTCAGCTACCTGGAGGCGGTGGCCCAGGAGATCGGGCCGCACCTGGCCCGGGAGGCCGTCGTGGTGAACAAGTCGACCGTCCCGGTGGGTTCCACCATGGCAGTTGAGCGTCTTCTGAACCGCCCGGACGTGAGCGTGGTCTCCAACCCTGAGTTCCTGCGCGAGGGGTCGGCCATCCATGACTGCCTCCACCCGGAACGCATCGTGGTAGGCGCTGACGACCCCAAGGCGGCCGCCCGCGTGGGAGCGCTGTTCTCCCCCACCAACGCACCAGTTCTCATCACCT
>JAKAWF010000345.1 GCA_021817025.1 bacterium | reverse complement strand
GGATCACCCGCAGGGTGTCCTTATCCCGATCTCCGAGCTCCCCAAGAAGCTCGTCCAGTGGCATGCTTGCACGGGTCATCGTGTCCTCCTGGTCTGTGCAAAGGGTCGTTGGCACGGTGGCCCACTCCTGCCCCTCTTCAGGGCCAGGTTGGGTCCCGCTATTTACACCAACATACGGGACGTGACCCTCAAAGTCTGGTGCCCCCGGAAGGACTCGAACCTCCGACACGCGGTTTAGGAAACCGTTTGTGCTGAGATCAGCCGATCCTCAGTTTGAAGTGGGCCTGTAGCAGCTTCTGTAGCAGTTGGGTTTCTCCACAGCTTGTCCACAGGTGGCCAGTCAACTCAGCTGTCCCGTAGAGTCACGACTATGGAGGTGGTCAGCGCCGTCTTGTCGGGCCTCAGCCTCGTCGCAGTTGTGGTGATCGGGGCCTTCTCAGTGAGGTTGGGGCGTGACGCTTCCCGTTCAGCAGCGACGAGTGCCGCTGCATCCATCCGCGCCGTCGAACTCGCCGAGCAAGACGCCGTCGTGCGGCGTCTCGAACGGGCTTTGGACATAGTGCTGGAGATGCGCCGAACCTTCAACGAGCAAATGGAAGCCGGTCTCAACGGACCAGTACTCGACGAAGCGACGAGTCTCGCTCGTCTGAACCTCAACCGCCACCTAGAGTCAGCCCTGCCGGCGGTGGAGGCGCTGAGCCCAGAGTTGGAAAGCGTCTTCGCCTTTCCTCAGCCGGTGAGTTGGAATTCCAAGAGCATGGAAGACAGCATCCGACAGTTGAAACAAGCCATCCAGCGCGTTGTGAACGCGGCCGAGCGGGCTTGATTCTGAACGGTGCGAGCAAGGCGGACGGCCGAGACTCACCCCGGCAAAGGACTGCATCCTGTCGGGCTGGACTGGTCGGCAGCTTCACTACGGGCGGCCCGTCCGCCCCGTGCGAGCTTGGCGTCGCTCGGCCTGCCTCGCCACTTTGAGAGCAACCCTGGAGCCTGGGCTGCGCAATCCCTCGACCAGCTCCGCGAATTCGAGTCGCGTGGTAGCGAGGTCGACGGGGCGGCCCGCGAGCGTCTCACAGAATTGGTCTAGCGGCCAGGTCACTAGGGCAGGTTGGCGTGCGAAGTAAATGCCCACGCTGGCGACTTCATAGCGATCTGTCGTGTCTGCGAGCACGTATCCGAGTAGTTGGTAAAAATCCGTAGTGCCCGGACGTCCGAGTTGGCCAGCTTTGATGTCGATCAGACAGTGATCCACGATGAGGTCGGCGTCCGCACCGCCCAGCAAAGGGCTGAGGGTGAAGGTTGGGTTCAGGACGGCTGGCTTCGCGATGAGCGCCCGTTGCGTCTCGCAGAACGCCTGAGACAGTTGCACCAAGTCAGCCACAGCCTCGACAGACGCCATCTCCAGCAGCTGCTGTAGGCTTCGCGATCGTCCTGCCATGACGATCGGCCACCACGGCGAGGGGCGGGCGCGGAAGACCGCTTCGTAGGCCGCGAGTGCGTAGCATGCGCGGCAAAGACGCTCCTCTGCCGCTTGCGCCGAGCGCTTGCCGACGGGTTGTGTCTCCACAAGAGCGTCCTTGAGGGCACTTGCCAGAAGGTTCCAAGTTTCGCGGGTAAGTCGCTCGGAGAGACCCCGGTCGATTGCCCAAGCGTGCCGGGAGTCGCGTGCGTCACGCAACTCGCGGAGAATACGGAGGCGGTTCTGCCAGGCGCGCTGCCAAGCACTGTCTTTCGACCCCAGGAGCCTTTGGCAAGTTAGATCGGCCGCGGACAGATGGTCCTCGAGGCCGGCGACTAGCGCCAGACGCTCCGCTTCCTGGCGGTTCCAGCACTCGTCCCCAGGGATGCTCAGTTCATCCGTGATTCGCCCGAAACCGTGCCATTCCTTGCCGAGTAAGGCAGCGCCCCGAGCGGCGAGAAACTGCTCCGGAGCGGTTCCCTCGAAGTAGTACCGAATGCGATAGTCGAGAGCCATTCCGACCATGTTCCACTCCTTGTGAGGCGGCACTGGCATCAGGACTGGGGGCCCGACCCGCAGACAGTCACGCCGTAGTGGGCCTCGGTTGGGAAAGGAAGCGTCGAACCATCGCCGAATGAGATCCGACTTGCTTCGAAGATGGCCGGTCAGCGAGATCTGAGCACCCTCCGTCGCCATGGAAGGGACAGCAGGTTCTGAGACATCGGACTAACCAGTGCCCCCAGGCTGCTCCGCCATGTGCTGGTCAAGCTCCTGCTGGATGCTCGCCACGTAGGCGTCCCGCTGGCCGGTGTAGGTCGAGTGGGCCAGATCCACCCGGAAACACCAGGCGTCGCCCTGGGCCCCGTACCCGATGCAGCTCGGCCTCTGCCGGTTGGCCACGCTGAACCGGGTGTAAGCGCCCTCCGGGTGGTGCTCGTACCCGATCAGCTTGTCGAAGGCGAACTCCCGCGTCTGCTTGCCCCCCATGAACACCACCCGCTGATCGGTGACGTAGGCCGTCCCCACGTCGATCTGAGCCAGCTGCTCCACCCCAGGGACGTAGTGGCTCCGAAAGGCCCCGGTCCGCATGTAGACGCCCTTGGCGACCCGGAACGACGGACCGCCGTAGACGCCCGTCCGGTGTCCCTGGGTCCGCACTGTCTCCAAGAGCCCGGCCTGCTTGAGAGCGAGGTACAGATTCTCGCCGGGGTGGAGCTGCAAGCCCTCGCCCTCCGGCGCGCCGCGGAAGGTCTTGGCCGCCTGCAACTCCTGCTCGAGCGCCGCCCGCTCCGCCTCCCATGCCTGCTGCTTGGCGGCCAGCAGCTCCGTTTGGTGCTTGTGCCGCAGGTCGTCCAGCAGTCCCATGTCAACGCCCTCCGTGGGTCGGTTCGATCACGCGGCCCTCTGATTCGACCGCAGTACCTTGGCGATGGTGGCGGGCCACCATGAGGCCCCGCCCTGGCCGGTTGCGATGCCGTCGGCCATCAGTCCGGCAGCGATCTGCTGCAGCGTCCGTCCGGCTTCCCTCTCCAGGACGATCCGCTGCACCACCTCGCGAGGGAGCACCTTGGGCCGGCCGAGCCGAACTCCCTGCGCCCGCTTCTGCGCCAGCGCCTCACGGGTCCGCGCTCCGATGGCTCGCCGCTCCCACTGGGCGACAGCGGCCATGACTGAGGCGATCAGCTCCCCGCTGGGAGTGGAGGTGTCGATCCCAAGGTCGAGCGCCACGAACTTCCAGCCCTCGCGCTCAGCCCTCGCCAGCAGGGTGGCGGCGTCGATGTTCGACCGCGTTGCCCGGTCCAGCTTGGCGACCACCAAGGCCCCCGCCTGACCCGCTGCCAGACCCGCCATGGCCTCGATCATCCCCGGCCGGTTCAGATTCTTGGCCGACCACCCGGCGTCCTCGAAGATCGCCGCCAGCTCCCAGCCCTTCCGCTGGCACTCAGCGATGATCGCCGCTCGCTGCGCCTCCAGTCCGGCCCCGCTGTCCGCCTGCTCCGAGGTGGAGACCCGGATGTAGCCGAACACCCGGAACGATCCTGTCGAGGTGTCCCTTGTCATGGGTTGAGTATACCATTCGAAGGGTTGGTATAACTAGCCTTCCGAAGAAGGGTCCCCCAGCAGCGCCGACAGCGCCATGACCGCCCCCTCCAGGCGCTCGACGTGGCCTCGACCGGCCGTCAGCTCGCCGCGCTCTATCGCCTCTAGGAGCTTCCGCAAGCCGTCCCTGGCCTCGACCACCTGCTGGCGATCCAGCGGCCTATTCGCCTGGCTGGGCATCTATCACCTCCGCAGAGTCGGACTGCACTCCGAGGATGCGGCGGTGCCACTCGTCGGCCCCGACGAACACCACCTCGATCTTCTGACCGGCCACCATCACCGCTGGCGGACCCTGCCACGAGCCGTCGATCCGGGCGGAATCCACCTCACACTGCCGCGCCACGTTCAGATATTGCCCTCGGTTCAGGCTACTGGTCGGAGCCTGGGCGAAGGCGGTCAGGGCCAATCGCTTGACGTGGTGAAGTCCCGCCAAATGATCCTCACGAGCGCCGACTGCCTTCTCAGCCCAGAGATCACGAGACCGGACAATGTCGTCGTCGATCGTCTTCACGTCCACTTCCGGGAGATCGCCCCGAGCCCTCGACCACTCGGAGACTCTGGCCGCGAT
>JAKAWF010000022.1 GCA_021817025.1 bacterium | reverse complement strand
GGCAGCTTCCCATCCCGGAACCACCGGTATGCGGTCACTGGGTGAATCCCCTGTAGCCTCGCCCACTCCTTCAAGTTCATCTCTGCTCACTATACCGCATCGTACGAGCAACTGTTCGCAACCCCTCGGCCACGAGGACCCCTCCGGGCCTCGATCGGCTCCGCCGCCGGAAGCAGGACTTCAGAGACCGGAGTGCAGCACCGGGCTGTGGGGACTGCGATTCGGCGTCATCCTCACCCGCCGCCCCGGCGGGCAGACCGGGCAAACCACCAAGGCCAGCCCAGTCCGCGCGGGCTGGCGCGCGGCCGCGTAACCCGCGAGCTGTGAGGACCGTTGGCTGGTGCGATGGTGGTCAGGTCACACCAACCCTTGGCGGGTTCCAGTTCAGGTCTCCGTCAACCTCGGCGGAAACCATGAAGGGACGAGCGATGGGTACTCCCCTCGCGCCGATCCCGTCTGATTCCTCGGGGTCTGGGCGTCGACCTCAAGCCGTGTGCCGATTCCATTCCGCCGGGCGACATGGCCGGCGGAGCCGATGACGATGGTCTCTCAAGTTCCGACCGGCGTCGGCCTCACCGGATGCCGTTGGGAATCGGGATCGGCTCCCTCGCCCGCTCCACCACCGGCGGTCCCGCCGCCCGTTCCGGGCCGCACTCGGAACGGGCTGGGACCCCTGAGTGTCCACCCCCTCCCAGGCTGCCTCTGGGCACCGCCCGCGACTGCGCCCCCAAGCGGCCGGTTGCGCATCCCAGTCAGCAGCTGATGGCCGGATGGACTCGCTCACCCACCCGCGGTTCAGCGGGCGGCCCCGGGAAGGAGCTCGCTTCGACATCTCCGCCCGGACGTGGCCGACCCGGAGCTCTGCACACTCTCCGCGCCGCTTCCCTCGCGCTGCTGCTCTCCACCACGGGCTGCGCTGCCAGCACGTCAGCCACGCCCACACCCTCCCCTTCCCGCACTCCCCGACCCTCACCGTCCACTCTCCCGAGTGCGGTGACGACGGTGGTGCCGGAACGGCCTGTCCCAGCTGGTTTCGAGGCTGGTTCGGTGAGCTTCGTCTCAGCCCGGGTCGGTTACGTGCTGGGTACCACGGCCACCTGCACCAACGCGCCCTGCACGACCCTGGTCAGAACCTCCGACGGCGGCCGGGCGTGGCAGGCGATTCCGGCGCCTCGGGTCCCTTACGCCGAGGGGTTGGACGGCTCCTCGCCACTGACAGGGGTCAGCCGCGTGCGTTTCGCCAATGGCCAGGACGGCTGGGCCTTCGGGCCCGGTCTCGTCGTGACCCACAACGGCGGGGCCACTTGGCAAGAGGTGAGCATGCCCGGAGCGGTGACGGCTTTGGAGGCCGTCAACGGGCGAGCGTACGCGCTGGTGGCGAGCGCTCTGTCCGCCACCGGGAGCGGCACCTTCACGCTGTACAGTTCCCCGGCCAATCGCACGGACTTCAAGCCTCTGCCCGGGGTCTCGGCCACCGGCTTTGGGCCGGCCTTCCCGGGACCGACTGATCCGATCGCGCTCCACAGCAGCGGCAGCAGCGTGGCCGGGTTTGTCCTGCTGGCGCTGACCGGCACCTACCCGCCCCGGCCGGCCCTGTACGCCACCGGTGACGGCGTCCACTGGGCACCCTTCCCCGATCCTTGTGCCGTCACCGGCAACTCCCTTGGCCTCACCTCATTCGCCATGCCCGACATCGCCACCCTCGACTCCTTGTGCTCGGGGAACGGGGCAACGGGCAGCACCCAGAAGGAGGCCGTGCGCACCGCTCAGGGTCAGAGCGTGGCTCTGGGAGCGCCCGGGTTGGGCGGTGATGGCGGCCAGCTGGCCGCCCCCACCACCCTGGACTTGCTCCTGGCCACCGCCTCTGCGGCCAGCTGGATCTACCGCTCGAGCGATGGTGGCGCCACCTGGAGCACCGCCGCCTTCTATGACGACGGGGGCGTGGGCTTCACCGACTTCGGGTGCACCACAGCCACTCAATGCGTCGCCGTCCATGGCCAGCCCAGAGCGCAATCGCAGGCCCTGGGACCGGATGCGCTGATCATGTCCACCAACGGCGGGATGACCTGGCACGACGTGGCCATAGGGTAGCCGGGGCAGTCGATTCGGACCGGCCTGCGTCCCCCGGCCTCAGGCGTCAGGCAGCCCGGCCAGGACCCGGTCCAGCGCATCGGTGACCATCGCGGCCTGCTCGACCGTGATCACCAGAGGTGGTCTGATCTTGATCACGTTGCCGGCGGGACCGGTGGCCCCCACCAGGACCCCGAGATGGCGCATCGAGTTGACCACCCCGGCGGCCGAGAGGGGCTCCCGGGTCGCCCGGTCGCGCACCAACTCGACCCCGACCAGCAATCCAAGTGACCGCACCTCCCCGATCACCTGATGACGCGTCTGCAGCGCGGCCAGTCGCGCCCGAAGATCAGAGCCCACCGCCGACGCGCGCTGCCGCAGCCCCTCCCCCTCGATCACGTCGAGCACAGCCAGACCGGCCTCACAGGCGACCTGGTTGCCGCCGAAGGTGCTGAACCACCCGGTATCGGCTGCGAACTTGTCGACGATCTCGGACCTGGTGACAACCGCCGCGATCGGGTAGCCATTGCCCATCGGCTTGCCCAGAGTCACGATGTCAGGGACAACCCCGTGGCCTTCGAAGCCCCACAGGTGGGAACCCGAGCGGCCGAATCCAAGCTGCACCTCGTCGCCCACCAGCAGTCCGCCCGCGGCTCGCCAATGGCTCGCCACCTCCTGGAGGTAGTCAGGGGGAGGGGTGAGGATGCCCTCGCTGGTGAGACCGGTGTCGATGAAGAGAGCTGCGGGTCGATGCCCCCTCGCGGCCAGGGCCGACACCGCCTCCTCGATGTGGGCCGCGTAGCGACGGACCCAGCCCTCGTCCTCCCGCCGGTAAGGGCCACGATAGCCGTCCGGGGCAGGCACGGTCTCCACGTGAGCCGGTCGGGCCTGCCCGTGCCACTCCTCAGGGGAGAGGTCGGCGATGGCGGCGGAGATGCCGTGGTAGGCGAAGCGAGTCACCACCCCCCCCGTGCCCCCGGTGAAGCTGCGCGCCAGCCGCCAGGCGAGATCGTTGGCCTCACTGCCGGAGTTGACGAACAGGACCGTGTTCAGGCCGTCGGGCATGGTCGCGATCAGCCGCTCCGCGAGCTCCAGGGGCGCCTCGTGGAGATAGCGCGTGTTGGTGGCGAGAGTCGCCGACTGACGGGCGATCGCCGCCACCACCTGGGGATGGCCATGCCCCACGATCGGCACATTGTTGTAGGCATCGAGGTAGCGCCGGCCGGAGGCGTCATGCAGCCACACCCCTTGGCCCCGCTCCAGGTGGAGCGGGGGATCGTAGAAGAGAGGCGACAGGGCCGCGCCGAGGAGTCGGCGGCGACGCTCCGCCAGCGAGTCCACCGAGGCTGGGATGGACTGCGATCGGCCCCGTCGGTCCCCGCTCCGGACGACCCCCTGGACCAGCCCCCGCCACTCCTCCAGTCCCAGCTCGGCAACCCGCGCGAACATGGTCCAGAGACCTTGCTGCCACGCGCCCACATGCGGCGCGCTGGCGGGGAATTGCCTGAGCCGCCAGCTGGAGATCAGGGCCAGGGCCGCCCAACGAGCCAGCAGGAAGTCGGGCAGTAGCTCGGACTCCGCCTCCTCCAGGGGCGTGACCGACTCGAAGCCGGCCACCACCGCGCCCAGGGCCGCCATCCCGTCGGGGCGGGCGAGCGCGGACTCCGCACAGATCGCGAGCTCGCACACCAGTGCCGAGTGGGCGACATCCCCGAAGTCCAGGATCCCGCTCACCCGCTGCCGTTCGTCGAACACCAGATTGCTGAGGGAGAGGTCGTTGTGGATCACCTGCGCCCGCAGCCCCGCGAAGCCGGGCTCGGCCCGGACGGCGAAGTCATCGAGCGCCATCTCCACCAGCTCCCGATGCCGGGCGTCCTCGATCTCACCAAGCAGTGGTCGCAGCTCCGAGACGTGCCGGGCGTTCCAGACCAAGGGCCGGGCCGCCGCGGGATGGAAGAAGCCGCGCAGCGAGCGAGCCAGCCGCGCGGCCGAGACGCCCAACCCACCCAGGGCGTCCAGGCGCAGCTCGTCGCTCTCGAGGTGGCGCCCGGGCATGAAGGTGAACATGCGCACGAGGTAGGGCTCGCCGGCCGCGGCCACCACCTCCACGTGGGGCGAGCCGCCGGTTGCTGGAACGGAGCGCATCATGGGCAGTCCTGGGTCGACCATTGCCGAGTGGAGCATGGCCTCCGACTGCAACCGGAGCACCTCCGGGCCGTCGGCCTGATTGCTCACCTTGAGCACGAACTCGCCGCCATCCCGGGCGGTGATCCGAAAGTTCTGGTCGCGCTCGCTGAACAGCCGGGTCGCCCGACCCACGACGCCGAAGTGGTCGGCGGAGACGGCCTCCACGGCCTGGAGGCTGAGCTCCGGCGCCGGCGACTCCAGTTGCTGAAGCACCCAGCTGGTGGTCACCGCCGGGACACACCCGCTGCCATGGGCCCCGGGACCGCGCCGCTGCCATGAGCCTCGGGAGTGCCGGGCCCGGCCCACCAGACCGCCTTCAAGCTCAATCCCTGGCCGGTCAATCCGAGAGCCCGGCGACACCGGCGAGGAGGCGCTCCACGTCCGAACTGTCGTTGTAGTGGACAAGCCCAGCCCTCACGGCGCTGCCCGAATCCCTGATCCCCAGAGCTCCGGTCAGCTCCCAGGCGTAGTTGTGACCGCTCCACACATTGACCTGGCGCCGCGCCAGCGCCGCCGCCACCGCATCGGGGGTGTGCCCCCGCACCTTGAAATAGGCCGTGGGCGCCCGATCTGCCGAGCGCCCGTAGAGAGTGACGTCGGCCATCGACGCCAGGCCGCTGAGCAGCCCTGCGAACAGCCGCGACTCGTAGCGCTCCACCGCGGCCATCGACGCCAGCAGGCACTGCCGCCGGGTACCGTCGGTGCCAGGAAGTAGTCCCGCGAGGTGGTCGACCGCGGCCACCACCCCCGCGTAGTCGGCGAACGGCGGGGTGCCGGTCTCAAAGCGCTCGGGCACCTCGTCCGAGGAGGGGAGCAGCTTGTCCGGAATGATGGCCTCCAAGAGCTCAGGATTGGCCACCACCGCGCCCACATGCGGGCCGCACCACTTGTAGGCGCTGGTCACGTAGAAGTCGGCTCCGAGCGCGCCAACGTCGATGGGGCCGTGGGGAGTGGCGTGCACCCCGTCGATGTAGGTGAGGGCGCCTGCTCGATGGGCGATCGCCGTGATCTCGGCGACAGCCGGCCTGATCCCCAGCAGGTTGCTGGCGGCGGTCACCGCCACCAAACGGGTCCGGGGGCCGATCAGCTCCCGGTACTGCTCACTACCCAGCTCGCCGGTGGTGGGATCGATCCTGGCCCAGCGAATCTGAGCGCCCGCGCGCTGGGCGGCCTGCACCCAGGGGCGCACGTTGGCGTCGTGATCCAACTGCGAGACCACGACCTCATCGCCGGGGGCCCAGCTCCTGCCCAGAGCGTAGGACAGCCGATAGGTGAGGGTGGTCATGTTCGGTCCCAGGATGACCCCGTCGGCGACTCCTCCCACCAAGTCCGCAACGGCCCTCCTCGCCTCGCCGACGATCTCATCGCTCCGCCGGCTGGCCGCAAACGCTCCCCCGGTGTTGCCGAGCCCCCCCAAGTAGGCATTGGCGATGGCGTCGATGACCGCCCGGGGGACCTGGGTCCCAGCCGCACCGTCAAGGTAGGCGCCGCCATCGCCAAGAGCCGGGAACTGCCTGCGAACTGGGCCGGGGTCGAAGCTCAAAGCGGGCGCCGGGAGCTGACTCACCGCCACCGTCCCAGCCGCCCGCCAGCAGCACCCCCAGCTCGGTGGGGTGGACGGCGCATCCCAGCCAGCGGGGGAGCCGGTCGGCCACCGGTGGTATTCGGCGCCGCCGCCGGACGCGGCGCCCTCGTGGACCTCGAAGGCCCGGCCCGCAGGCTGTCCGGCTGCTCCCGGGTCCGACCCTCCCCACACCCTCCCAGCACGCCTTTGAGGATAGCACTGGCCCCGAGGGGGACCTGGGGCGCCGGCGGGGCCCATTGCGAGGTCAGGGATAGCCGGCCCCCGCGCCCCCGTCAATCAGCAGCACGGCCCCGTCCACGAAGCTCGCCTTGGCCTGGCCGAGGAACGCGATCACTTCGGCCACCTCCCGACCCAGCGCGAACCGGCCCAGCGGGGATGGAGTCCAGCGCGCGGGGTCTTCGGCACTGGCTTCGGGCTCGCCGAGCGTGCCCATGTAGCGCATTCCGGGCAGAGTGTCGCCGGGGCAGACGACGTTCACCCGGACACCCTGGGGAGCGAGGTCGACGGCCAGCATCCGGCCCATCATGTTGACCGCCGCCTTGGAGACCGAGTAGGCGCCCAGGGGCACATCGCCGCGCACTCCGGAGTCTGAAGACACCAGCACCACCGCGGAGGGACTGCTCGCGGCCAGCAGCTCCCGCGCGGCCTGGACCTGGATGAGATAGCCCAGCACGTTGACGGCCAGCAGTCGCTCCAACTGGGCCGGCGGAGTGTCGATCAAGGGCGCCACCACCCCCACCCCCGCGCTGGCCACGAGCAGGTCCAGGCGCCCGAATCGCTGCCGCACCACCTCCACCGCTGCGCTGGCCGCCCCGGGATCGCGGGCGTCAGCGGCCACGAAGTGGGCGTCTCGGCCCTCCCCACGCAGGCCGGCCACGGCGGCCTCGCCCCGCTGCTGGTCCCGGCCGGTGAGAACGAGCGCGTAGCCATCCTCACCGAGTCGCTCGGCCGTGGCCAGCCCGATGCCGGAGGTCCCACCTGTGATGAGCGCGGCGCGCCCGAGCTCCCGCCCGCGCGGTCGGGGCGCGGCGGCCTGTGCCAGCATGGCCGGCCATGCTATCAGGGCCGTGCGCACGACCCGATCCCCGGAGGTGGGCACCGTCGGCTGATCTGCCGGGAGAGTGCCCGGCCGGGTGCCCCACGTCCATGGCCCCGGAGAGGCCGGAGACGGTGTGTCAGCCGGTGCCGGGGTGGGTTGGGGTGGAGCCGTTGGCCATCAGCAGGTCGAAGCCGTCCGGGTCGTTGAGCAGGCCCGGCGCCGTCCCCGACACGCCCGTCACGCCGTACTGCCAGACGGCGGCCCCGGTGGCCGGGTCGATGGCGATCATGCGGTCGTTGCTGTCGTCGTTGAGCATGAAGGCGCCGCTCGGCAGGAGCTCCACCAGGGAGGGGGTGTTCAAGGCTCCCGGTCCGGAGGCGACCGCATAGCGGTACAGGACCTGGCCCTGACGGTTGAACTCCATGATCACGCCGGGCTTGGTGTAGCCGGCGATCAGATAGCGGTTCGGCCCGATCTGCTGAGGATCGGAGGGATAGGTCAGGGGCAGGTGGGTGGTCCAGACCAGCTTGCCGGTGGTGGTGTACTCGCTCACCCAGGAGCCGTTGATCTCGGAGATCAGGATGTTCCCGTTGGGCAGGGGGGTATCACCGTTGGGCGAGCCCAGGTGGGTCGGCGGCCGGTGGACACAGGATCCGGTAGTTCCGATCTGGCGAGCGAGGGTGCCATTGGGGTTGATGATCAGGACCCGGCAGTTCTGGATGTCGGCGACCGAGATCTGCCCGCTCTTGAGCTGATAGGCGTCATCCGGGGTGTTCAGGTATCCCGGGGCGCTGCCGGCCACCCCGGGATGCCCGTAGGTCCAGAGCACGCGGCCGGACGGGTAGGCGATCTTGACGATCTCCTGATGGCTCTCCATGTTCATGACTATCGCCGTCCCGTGATCCGCGAAGAAGGCGTCGTCCGGGTAGACGAAGCCGCCCGGCGGAGGCGGCGCGGTGGCGCTGGGGTACCGCCAGATGACCTGCCCCACGGGGTTCACCAGCAGGATCTGGTTGGCCCCCGCGTCCGCAATGAGGAGGTTGCCCCCGAAGAAGGGGGAGCCGGCCCCAGGGGCACCGGCGGTGCCGAAGCCCAGGTTGGGAGTCAGCATCTGAACGGTGGCCACCGGGCCGGCGGCGCTCTCCCCTCCCACCAGCCAGGCCCGCGTGCCCAGAGTGGCAACGCTCGCGTGGGATACCGGCACCCGCAGCAGTCCGGCCGCGAGCGCCCGCCCTGTCGCTTGGTCGAAGGCCCAAATCGTGGGGTTGGGGGCCGTCCCACCCGCCGCCGAGGTCTCACCTCCCATCACGTAGAGGACTCCCTGCAGGGTGGCGGCGCTCGCTCCCGTCACCGGCTCCGGCAGGGTCCCGACCAGCTTGGCGGAGTGGGTGGCCGGGTCGACGCGCTGGACCGCGGCGGTCGGCTCTCCAGTGGCCGTCTGGCCGCCGAAGACGTAGATCTGGCCGCCCAGGGTCGCGACCGCGGGATAGCGGACCGGGACCGGCAGCGTGGCGACGGTACTGAAGGTGCGTCCATCAGTGGTCGCCAGCACTGCCGGATCGAAGCTGGTCCCGCTGTACCCCCCCACCACGTAGGCGGTGCCGCCGATCACGGCGCTGGCGGAGTCGGACCGGGCCTGGGGCAAGGTGCCACTTGGTGCCGCCGCGCCGAGGGTGGCGGGGAGGCTCTGCACGGCCGCGCTACTGGTGGTGGTACCGCCTCCGAAGACCGTGTCCCGACCATTGAGAATCGCCCCGGAAGCGTCGTGGAGAGGACCGGTCAGGGCGCCCGCGTAGGCGAGTGCGCCCCCGGTCGTGTTGAGGGTGTAGATGCCGGCCGCCGACCCGCCGCCGGCGGTGAGGCCTCCGAGGATCGTCAACTGGGTCGGCCCGGGGCCGGGCAGGAGCACCGCCCGGCTGAGCGGCGCCGCCAACGACCACGGCAACACCCCTGATTCGGCAGCCGGAAGCTGACGTGGCGATGGAGAGGGTGAGACCCTGGCCGGGGTGACGCCGGCCGCCTTGGGCGCCGCCAGCCCGCAGCCGGCCATGCTCAGGCCAAGGAGCGCCAGCAGGGCGAGCAAGCCGAAGACGTCTCGAACGCGCCCGCCGGAGAGCGGCCGGGCGAAGGTCTGCCCCTGGGAGGGGGCGGGCAGCGGTAGATCCTTGAAGAGGCGGGGCATCTGGTTCCTCACTGCATGGGTGGTCGCAGGTGGGCGGGGCCGCCCGGCGGAAGGAATGAACGAGACTGGACCTGGCTGTGCGAAGTCGAATTGGGTTGCGGCGGCGGGCGCCCTCGAGGCCCGCCTCCGGGAATCATCGCGCATGGTGGATCGGGCCTGAGGAGTCGAAGCTGGTCACGGCCGCCCCTGACCAGGGAGCAGGAGCTGCCCAGTGTCGTCAGAGCTGGTCATTTCGACAACCGGCGGGAACCCTCACTGGGAGCGCGCCGCGAATCGCCTGGGAGACCCAGGCGGCCCCCGGTGGCAGGCGTGCCTTGAACCAAGTTGCGAGCGCACGCTGCTGCCTCATCGAGCTGTCCTTGAACCTGAGCTTGATCGCCCCACAGTCGAAGCTGTCCCGCGGATCGGCCACCCGCCGGCAGCTCGGGCGAAGTTGAGGCGACACCCGCCGGCGACCGCGTTCACGGCCTCTGGGCCCAGCCGCTCCTGGCCCCGTCTCTGATGGTGAGGGAGCGGGACTGTGAGGTTTGCTGCTATGCTGCCTCCCGTAGCTGCACAAAGTCGGCTGCAGCCTCTTGGTGATCCCTCGTCCCGCTTCCAAAGCGGCATCTTCGAGAAGCGTGACTACCTGATCCGGCGAGGGCACAAGCGGGCGCTTTCGCCCAGGGGCATCAAGTGAACTCATTCACAGATCTCGGACTACGACCGCGCACCCTGCAGACCCTGGCTGGTTTGCGACTGGCGATCCCGACCCCGGTCCAGGCGGAGGCGGTCCCCATCCTGATGGCGGGCAGTGACTGTGTGATTCAGTCCCCCACCGGATCGGGCAAGACCCTGGCCTTCCTGATCCCGCTGGCCGAGAAGTTGCAGGGGCACCAGAACCGGGACCCGCGGGCCCTGATCGTCACCCCCACCCGGGAACTGGCCACCCAGATCGGGGCCGTCCTGACCCAGCTCGATCCGCAACTGCGGCAGGCGCTGGTCTTCGGCGGCGTCGGCTACGGCAACCAGATCAACAAGCTGCGCACGGCCGACGTGATCATCGGCTGCCCAGGTCGCCTGGTCGACCTCAGCAAGCGGGGCTCGGCGGTTCTGGGAGCGGTGGAGTACCTGGTCCTGGACGAGGCTGACGAGATGCTCGACGCGGGCTTCGCCAAGGACGTCGAGGAGATCACCGATCGCACCAATAAGCGCACCACCGACCGGCGCCGGCAGACCGTGCTGGCCTCGGCCACCATGCCCGAGTGGGTGGCCAAGATGGCCCGCAAGCATCTGGTCGACCCCCGACACGTGGCGGTGGCGCCGAATCCGGAGTCCGACCTGGAGCACGGCCTGGTCTCGGTGCCGAGGGCCCAGAAGGTCGCCATCCTCAGCCAGTTGCTCAAGCAGTCGGCGTCTACCATCGTCTTCCATCGCACCAAGCACGGTGCCAAGAAGCTGGCCCACGACCTCACCGCTCTCGGGCATCGCACTGCGGAACTGCAGGGCAACCTCTCCCAGGCCTCGCGCGACCGCGCCATCGCCTCATTCCGGCGCCGGGAGACCACGGTGCTGGTGGCCACCAACGTGGCGGCGCGCGGCATCGACGTGGTGGACGTGAATCTGGTGGTCAACTACGAGTTGCCGGACACGGCCCAGTGGCTCACCCACCGGGTGGGCCGGACCGCTCGCAACGGCGCCAAGGGCAGGGCCCTCACCTTCGTCAGCGAGGACGACTCCGAGAAGTGGCGCAAACTGCGCCGGCTGGGAGCCCCGGAGCTCCGCTTCGTGGACGCTCAGCACCTGCTCAGCACCGGCACCATGAAGTACATCGACGCGCGCCCGGAGAGGTCGGTCGGCGGCGCCCAGGTGCGCCACCACGGCGGCCCGGCCCGCCCCAGATTGGCCGGGCGACCGTTTGCGCCCCGCTCCGGCAGGGGCTGAGCTCACCAGTCTCTCCCCCACCCGGCTCCGGCCAGCTGGGGACCCACCCCACAGCTTCCCGTCCCGGGTCGGAGGGGACCCCTTCAGACTCCGAGCAGATCGATGGCGTCCAGCGCCAGAACCAGTTCCGCGCTGTCGCGGGGCAGGCTCGCGTTGAGGCCGGTCAGCTCGCGAATGCGCACCAGCCGGTTGAAGACGGTGTTGCGATGGCAGGGGAAGCGCTCCGCCACCTCCCCCACCGAGCCCCCGCAGTCGATGTAGCTCCGCAGGGTCCTCAGCAGCAGCCCTCGCTCCCCAGCCGGCAGCTCGAGGATCGCCCCAAAGACGCGATGGGCCAGCCGCTGGGCCAGTTCTGGAGAAGCGACCAGAAGCGCGCTGGGAAGACGCTCATCCAGGCTGGCGACCTGGTGCCGGTGGGGAGGAATCGCCCGCACTGCCAGCTCCGCTTGCCGATAGGCAATCCCCGCCTCTCCCAGGGTTGCCACCACCGGGCTCAGCCCCACCCGTAGCGGCGCCATGGTCTCGAGACTCCGCTTCACAGCCCCGAGCCCCCCGCTGCCGAGGGCTAACAGGCCGGCCAGGCGCTCCTCCTGGCGGACCCACTCGGATCTGATCCCGCCCGCCAGCAGAGAGCGAGCCACGGCCTCGACGCTCTCCAGCGCGGGCTCGGCGACCGCCACCATGTAAGGACCGCGCGCGGGCAGGTTCAGGCTCTCGGCGGCGAAGATCAGATCGCGCTCGATCGCCATGCCGGTGAACAGGCCCTGCAGCAACCCCTGTCGGCGGGTCTGGTCGCGGCTCAGGATGCCGGCCTCGGAGTGGCGGTAGGCCTGGCCCACCGCCGCGGAGAGTTCATCGGTCATCTCCCAGACCAGCACCGCCGCTTCCATCAACTCGTCGGTGGGGGGGATGGGCCGGCTGCGAGCCTCCTCCAACAGCGCGTCCCAGATCACACTGCCGCCCAGACGGTAGGCGCGCAGCACGCTCTCCAGGGGCACCCCCAACTCCGCCCGACTCCGCCCGGTCGCCCAGGCCTGGTCTCGGCCGGGCTCGCGGTCCTCGGGTATCCGGGTCAGGGCCGCCAGGTACTCCTGCAGGCTGTCGTGCACCGAGCGCCGCAGCTCGGTCAGGGGGATCAACCGCTCCTCCCGATAACCCTCCTCGCGCTCGCAGATCGCCGCCACGGTTCGGTCGGAGATCTGGGGGAGCCGGTCGCACAGCGCTTGCGCCAGCGACGCCAGCACGCGCATGGACTCTGGTGAAGGCGAGCTCCGGGGCGGCACGTCGCCCCGGGGTGGGCCCAGCTCAGCCCTGGGCGCGGTCCCTCTGGCATGCCCGCTCGTGTGCGTCAGCACACCTCCATCCTCCTGACCGCGCCATGCCTCGTACTGTGCGCGCTGCGGCGACATGCTACTGCCTTCGCCATCAGCACTGCCTGGGAGTGGGCGGCCGCAGAGCGTCACGTCGAGACGACGACTGCTCCCGGTGAGCGGGAGGGGGCCACCTCCGGCCCAGGAGTTAGAGCTCCCCCAGACCGGGAAAGCGTGCCTACCCGGCCACGGTCAGGCGCGCGCGGATGCCTGGTCCGAGATCGCGTCAGCCCGGCTTGGGGTCCGGGACCCCATAGCGCGCCCGCAGCACCTTCTTGTCGAACTTGCCGACCCCGGTCTTGGGCACCGCGTCCAGGATCTCGATCCGGTCTGGGAGTTGCCACTTCTCCCAACCGCGGCCGAGGAGGTGCCCGCGGACATCCTCGAGGGTCACGGTCGCCCCCTCGCGCGGGACCACCGCCGCCATCGGGCGCTCCTGCCACTTGACGTCCGGAAGGGCCACCACGGCCGCCTCCAGCACCCCGGGCATGGCCATGATGTCGCCCTCCATGTCGACCGACGAGATCCACTCCCCACCCGACTTGATGAGGTCCTTGGTGCGATCCACGATCACGAAGTAGCCCTCGGAGGACATGGTCGCGACATCCCCGGTCCGAAACCAGCCATCCTTGGTGAACCGATCCGGGGACTCTCCGCCCCGGTAGGAGTCGGCGACCCACGGCCCCCGCACCCAGAGCTCGCCCACCGAGACTCCGTCGGCGGGCACGTCCTGGCCCGACTCAGCCACGATCCTGACATCCACGCCTGGAAGGACCAGGCCAGCCTTGATCCGCACCTCCTTGCGCAGCCGGTCGTTGTCCCAGTCCCTCATCTTCTGCTTCGGCCAGGCCATGGCCGCGACCGGGGAGGTCTCCGTCATCCCCCAGCCCTGCACCAGGGTGATCCCGAACTCCTTCTCGTATCGCTCGATCAGAGCCATCGGGGGTTGGCTGCCACCCGCCATGAGAACCTGCAGGTGGGGAAGCTCGACCTGGCGCCGCGCCAGCTCGTCCACCACGCCCGCCCAGATGGTGGGGACCCCGAGCGCAAGCGTCACCGCCTCGTCCTCCATCAGGCTGACGATGGTGGCCGGGTCCATGAAGGGACCGGTGAAGACCTGCTTGGCGCCCACCATGACCGCCGCAAAGGGGGCCCCCCAGGCGTTGACATGGAACATGGGGACGATCGCCAGACTGCAGGCCTGGGGCCCCATCCCGGTGGCCGCTCCAGAGGTCGTGGTCAGCGCGTGCAGATAGGTGGAGCGGTGGCTGTACTCCACCCCCTTGGGCCGGCCCGTGGTGCCCGACGTGTAGCAGATTCCGAGCACGGTCTCCTCGGGGATGTCCCGTCTCGGATAGGTGGTCGGCTGCCCGGCCAGCAGCTGCTCGTAGGCGAGCACGTTGGGCAGGGTGGTCTCGGGGACCTGATCCGAGAGGACGATGATGTGCCTGACTTGGCCCAGCGACCCCTGGACCCGCTCCAGCACCGGCACTAGGTTGGACTCCACCAGGATCACCTGGTCGGCGGCGTCTTGGATGATGAATTCCAGATCGGGCGTGGGCAGCCGCGGGTTCAGGGTGTGGAGCACCCGGCCGGTGCAGGGGATTCCGAAGTAGCACTCCAGGTGGCGGTACCCGTTCCAGGCCAGGGTGGCCACCGGAGCCCCCTCCTCCACCCCCAGCGAGTCGAGGGCGTGCATCAGCTGCTGAGCGCGGCCGCTGAACTCCGAATACGTGTATCGGTGGCGCTGGCCGGGACCGACCTGGGTCACGATCTCCGTATCCCCGAAGTAGCGACCCGCGTGGTCGAACATCATCCAGCTGTTGAGGGACGCGTGCATCATGCCCATGGCTGTCACTCTCCTCGAGGCGGCGGCTGACCGGCGGCATCCGACCCGTCATCCGCCCCACCGGCCAGCAGCACGCGCGCCAGCCAGCTTCGATGCTCGGCCGGGGAACCGCCGAAATGCTCGATCCACAGAGCCCGCTTGTAGTAGCGCTGGAGCGGGCTGTCCCAGGTGAACCCCATCCCCCCGTGGACCTGGATGACCCTCTCGCAGGAGTGGACCGCCGCCTCGGCGGCGGCTGACTTGGCGGCGGCTGCCGCCAGGCCCCTCTGGGGATGGTCAACGCTGATGCACCACGCGGCCCAGTAGCCGAGCGAGCGAGCCAGCTCCACCTCCACGAAGGTGTCGACCAGGGGGTGCGCCACCGCCTGGTAGGAGCCGATCGGGCGCCCGAACTGCTCTCTGGTGCGAGCGTGCTCCAGACCCCACTCGAGGACCCGCTGGGCCACTCCCACCGCCTCCAGCGCCAGCGCGGTGGCCAAGCGGACGCGCATGGCCTCGATCAGCTCCTGAGCGCGCCCGCCCACGGCGAGGACCTCGCCCTCAACGCTGGCGAGCCGGCCGACCCGCCGAGTGCTGTCGATCGAGGTGGCCGAGACCCCCTGGGCCGGGACCGCGAGCAGCCTGTCCCCGCTGACGAGGACCACCGCGTCCACCGCCTGCAGGTCCGGCACCAGGGCCGGCTGACCACTCAGGCAGGCCGACCAGCGCCGCTGCCCGGCAGCCACCTGCGCCAGTTGATCCGCGGGCAAAGCCGGCCTGGCGAACCCCACAGTGGACAGGAAGGGGCCGGGGAACAGACAGCGCCCGAACTCCTCCAGCAGGATCGCCTCCTCGATGAAGCTGAGGCCCGCACCACCCAGCTCCTCTGGAACCGAGACGCCGAGCCAGCCCAGCTGGGCCAGCTCCGACCAGGCCGCTGGATCCCACCCGGAGTCGGACTCGGCGAGATGGGCGACCCGGGTGGGGGCGTAGTGCCCCTCCAGGAAGGAGCGCGCCTGCTCCCGCAGTTCGCGCTGCTCCGAACTGAATGTGAAGTCCATCAGCGTGACCTCGGCAGCCCGAGCACGCGCTCGGCGATGATGTTGCGGAGAATCTCGGAGGTGCCCGCCTCGATGGTGTTGCCCCGGCTGCGCAGCTGCTGGTAGTTCCAGAAGCCGTCGTCCAGGACACCCTCTTCGCCGAACAGAAACCGCGCCAGCTTGGTGACCCGCTGGTTGGACTCCGACCAGGCCAGCTTGATCGCCGACCCTTCCGGGCCGGGCATCCCGGTGCGGTCCAGCTCACCCAGGGAGCGATAGGCGGTCAGCTTCAGGGCCTGCAGCTGGACCCACTCCTTGGCGATCTCGCCGAGCAGGCCCTCGGCCGCCGCCGGGTGTTCCCCGGCCAAGCGCAGCAGGCCCTTCACGTTGGCGTCGAGAAAGCCGGTCAGGGCGAAACCCAAGGTGGCCCGCTCGTGCAGCAGGGTCGTCATCGCCACCTGCCATCCGGCGCCGACCTCGCCCAGGACGTTGGCCCTGGGCACCTCCACCTCGGTGAAGAAGATCTCGTTGAAGTCGGCATCCCCGGTGATCTGGCGCAGGGGCCGGACCTCCACCCCGGGGGAGTGCATGTCCACCAGCAGATAGGTGAGCCCGCGGTAGCGCGCTGCCGCCGGGTCGGTGAGGGTGACCAGGATGCACCAGTCGGCGATGTGGGCATAGGAGGACCAGACCTTCTGCCCGTTGACGACGAACGTGTCCCCGCGGAGCTCTGACCGGGTGCGCACGGAGGCCAGATCGGAGCCCGCCCCGGGCTCGGAGAAGCCCTGGCACCAGATCTCCTCCGCGTCCAGGATCCGACGCAGATGCTGGCGCTTCTGCTCCTCGGTGCCGTGCACCATGATGGTGGGGCCCGCCATCCCGAGCCCGATCGCGCCCACATGCTGCGGCGCGTCGGCGCGGGCGAGCTCCTCCAGGAGGATTGCTTCCAAAGCATGGCTGGCCCCGCCGCCTCCGTACTCCTGGGGCCAGGTCAGGCCCGCGTAGCCGGCCGTCGAGAGAGCCGCACTCCACCGCCGGAGCGGCTCCAGCTGCTCGGTCCGGGTGCCCTGCCCCCGCAATCCCGCAGGCAGGTTGGCTCCGATCCAGGCCCGCAACTGGTCCCGGAAGGCCGCCTCCTGCGCGCTATCCCTGAGCTCCAACGCCCACCTCCTGAGCTTCAACCCGGCAGGACGCCGATGGCATCCTCTCCACCCACGGCGCTCCTGTCAACCCCGCGCGCCCCCGAAGTCCGGACGGCGGGGTGGCGCCTTCGTCACCGCCGCGACCAAGAGCTGGAGGCCAGCGACGCCAGGAGTATTCAGCAAGCGCCGGCCGGGGGCAATGGTCAGCCTCACAGGATCACGCTCGGCCGCCTGTGCAGCCGCCAAAACGGATCGCCCTCGCACCGCCAAGTTCACCGGCCTCCGTCGATGGGCAGCACCGCCCCGTTGATGTACGAGGCTTGGTCGGAGACGAGGAAGGCGACCGCCCGCGCCACCTCATGGGGCTCGGCGAACCGGCCCATGGGGTTGTGCTCCACCGTGTCCCGAGCGATCTCCGGGTTGCCCCAGAGCGGGGCGGCGAAGTCCGTCTTCACGATCCCGGGCGCCACCGCGTTGACGCGAATCCCGTCGGGCCCGAGCTCCAGCGCCAGCTGTCTGGTCAGCATGATCAAAGCCGCCTTGCTGACATCGTAGACCCCCAGTCCCCGGGCCGGCTGGAGGCCCCCGATGCTGGCCACGTTCACGATCGCCCCGCCATGCAGCCCCATCCAGGCGCGATGCACCAGCTGGGTCAGGATCAAGGGGCCCCGCAGGTTGACCTCGAAGGTCTTGTCCCAGGCTCCGAGCTCGACCTCGACTGTCATCCCGAAGTGAGGATTGGTGGCCGCGTTGTTGACCAGGATGTCGATCCGCCCCCAGCGCGCCAGGGTCTCCTGGACCAGCCGCCGCGAGTCCTCGGGACTGCCCACATGCGCGGTCACCGGGAGCACCCGGTCGGGCTGGTCCCCCCCGATCCGCGCCGCGGCGGCCTCGATGCCGGCCGGCTTGCGGGAGGAGATGGCGACCCGGGCGCCGCAGGCCAGCAGCTCCGCCGCCACCGCCTCCCCGATGCCTCGGCTGGCCCCGGTGACGATGGCGACCTGCCCGTCCAGACTCCGCCGCGAGCGCGGCTCGAGGTTATCCATCATCGGGCCCGGGTTACGGCGCGCCGCGCACGTAGATGGTCTGGCCGGTCACGTAGCTGGCCTCGTCACCGGCCAGGAACGCGATCACCCCGGCCACGTCCTCAGGCTGGCCGGTGCGGGGAATCGGGTTGGTGGCCGCGAAGCCGGCTGTCAGCTGCTCGAAGCTGACCCCCATCCGCTCGGCGGTGGCCTCGGTCATGCGGGTCTCGATGAAGCCGGGGGCAACCACGTTGACGGTGATCTCGTATCGACCCAACTCCAGGGCCAGCGTCCGGGCCAGACCCTGGATGCCCATCTTGGCCGCCGAGTAGTTGGCCTGGCCCCGGTTGCCGAGAGCCGAGGTGGAGGAGATCAGGATCATCCGGCCCGACTTCTGGGGCACCATCACCACCTGGGCCGCCTGGGCGCACAGGAAGCTGCCCTTGAGGTGGGTGTCGATGACCAGATCCCAGTCCTCCTCGCTCATCTTGTGGACCAGGTTGTCACGGATCAGGCCCGCGCAGGTGACCAGGATGTCGAGCTGGCCGAACTCGGCTACGGTCCGCTCGACCATCGCCTGGACTTCCTCCTTCCGGCTCACGTCGCAGGCCACGGCCAGCGCCCGCCGGCCCTCGACGCGCAGGGCGCCCGCGGTCTCCTCAGCGACCTCGAGGTCGATGTCGGACACCACCACAGCCGCCCCGCCGGCGGCCAGCCGACGGGCGGTCGCCGCCCCGATCCCACGGCCGGCCCCGGTGACCAGAGCCACCCTGTCAGCCAAGCTCATAGCCTCACCTCCATCTCCGCTACTCACCCTTGTAGAGACGGGTCACCGTCTCCGCCACGCAGGCGGGCTTCGCCTGCCCCTCGACCTCCACCGTCACCGCCAGCACCAGCTGCACCCCACCTTCGACATCGGTCACCTCCTGGGGCACCGCGGTCGCCCGGACCCGAGATCCGACCGGCACCGGGGAGACGAAACGAACCCGGTTCAGCCCGTAGTTGACCGCGAGGCCCACCCCCGGGACCCTGACCATGCCCTGGAGGAGCATCGGCAGCAGGGAGAGGGTCAGATAGCCGTGCGCGATGGTGCCCCCGAAGGGACCGAGCCGGGCCCGCTCAGGGTCCACGTGGATCCACTGGTGGTCGCCGGTCGCCTCCGCGAACAGGTCCACCTCGGCCTGGGTGATCTGATGCCAGGGGCTGACGCCCAGGGGGGTGCCGACCGACTCCCTCAGGGCTTGAAGCGACTCCTGCTTGCCGATGGCGTTTCTCCTAGCTCACGAACGGGAATCAGCCGCGCTCGCCTCGGGCGCGTGATCCCGACGAGGAGCAGTATTCACCTTGGGCCGGCCCCCAGGGCAAGTTGCGAGCACACAGCAATCCGCGCAGCGCGCTGTGCGAATCTCCAAACCGGGCGCCACCGGGGTCATCCGGCTCCCGAGAAGAGCTCCGCCGCCTGGCGCAAGCGCTCCTCCGGGCCGTCGACCAAGAGCAGGGTGGGCAACCCGGCGCGCCACTCCTGCGACTCCTCACGGACCTTGGCCAGCGGTCCCACCAGCGCCACCGCCTCGACCAGGCGGGTGGGCACCGCCGCCGCCGCCGCCGCTTGGCGGCCCCCCAGGTACAGCTCGCGGACCAGCTCAGCCTCGGGCTGGAAGCCCATGCGGCAGAAGAGGTCGAAGTGGAAGTTGTGATCCCGACTGCCCATGCCGCCGATGTACAGGGCCAGCACCGGCCGGAAGCGGTCGGCCGCCCGCTCCAGGTCGTCATCGACCTGGAGGAGCAGGTTCGCCGCCACCTCGAAGGTGTCGGGGCGGCCCGGGGGGGTGCGCCGGGCGAAGCCCTCCTCAAGCGCGCGCCGCTGCCACTGCGAGTGGCCGGGGGCGTGGAAACCCGCCAGCCAGCCGTCCCCGATCTCAGCCGCCAGAGCGATGTTGCGCGGACCCTCGGCGGCCAGCCAGATCGGCAGGTCGGTCCGCCGCGGGTGGATCGTGAGCTGCAAGGGCTTGCCGTGACCGCCGGGCAGCGGCAGCCGGTAGCGGTCCCCCGTGAAGACCAGCGGCCCCTCCCGCCGCAGGATCTGGCGCACGATGGCCACGTACTCTCGGGTCGAGTCCAGTTGGGGAGCGAACTGGGTGCCATACCAACCCTCCACCACCTGAGGGCCGGACGCTCCCAGCCCGAGCACCAGCCGGCCGCCGCTCAGATGGTCCAGGGTGGCTGCCGCCATCGCGGTCGCGGCCGGGGTGCGGGCGTGGATCTGGGCGGCGGCGGTCCCCAGCCGGAGTCGAGAACTCCCGCTCCCCCACCACGCCAGGGGCGTGAGGGCGTCGGAACCGTAGGCCTCCGCGGTCCAGAGCGAGTCGAATCCGAGCTGCTCCGCAGTCGCGACCAGGGCGGCGGTGCCGTCCGGCGGCCCCGCGCCCCAGTAACCCAACGAGAGCCCGAGTCTCACCTTTGGGTCCGCTCGACCTGATCTTTGGTATCGGCCATGGCTCAGCCAGGGTAGCGCGCGGCGGCGGGGGGGCGATCCGTCATAGTGGGGGCCGAAAAGTGTCAGACGGCGCCGGTCATCAGCTGGATTCGGAGGAGGTGTCCCATGTCCGAAGCGGTCATCGTGGCGGCGGGCCGGTCTCCCATCGGGAGAGCCGGCAGGGGCTCGCTGGTCGAGTTCCGACCGGACGACCTGGGTGCCTACGTGCTGCAGCGGGTGCTGGCTCAGATCCCCGAGCTCGACCCCTCCGAGATCGAGGACGTGATCTGCGGATGCGGCCTTCCGGGAGGCGAGTCGGGGTTCAATCTGGGCCGGGCGATCAGCATCCTGGCCGGTGTCAACGCGCCCGGGATGACCCTGACGCGCTACTGCAGCTCATCGCTGCAGACGACGCGGATGGCCGCCCACGCCATCCGGGCCGGGGAGGGTGACGTCTTCGCCTCGGTCGGGGTGGAGACGGTCAGCCGCTACGGGTACGGGACCTCCGATCCCCCCGACGCCCGCAATCCTCGGCTGCTGCCCGGCAACGCCGAGGGCCTGCCCGACCTCTACATGCCGATGGGGCTGACCGCGGAGAACGTGGCCGAGCTGGAGGGCATCACCAGGGAGGAGATGGACACCTTCGCCGCCCGCAGCCAGAACCTGGCCGTGGAATCCCAGGCGGATGGTTTCTTCGCCCGGGAGATCGTCCCGGTCAGCCTGCCCGATGGTCGGGTCATGGATCGGGATGACGGCCCCCGGCCCAACACCACAGTGGAGGTGCTGGCGACCCTCAAGCCGGTCTTCAAGGAGGGCGGGACCGTCACCGCGGGCAACGCCTGCCCCCTCAACGACGGCGCGGCAGCGGTGATCGTGATGTCGCTCGAGCGGGCGAGCCAGCTCGGCATCACTCCCCTGGCCCGGATAGTGGCGACCGCGGTGGCGGCCCTCGAACCCGAGTACATGGGACTGGGCCCCATCCCAGCCACCAAGAAGGTGCTGCAGCGCACCGGCATGACCATTGACGACATCGACCTGGTGGAGATCAACGAGGCGTTCGCGGCCCAGGTGATCCCGTCCGCGCGCGGGATCGGGCTCGACCCGATGGGTGACAAGCTCAACGTCTTCGGGGGCTCGATCGCGCTCGGCCACCCCTTTGGCATGACCGGGGCCCGCATCACCTGCACCCTCCTCAACGGGCTGCGCACCAAGGACAAGATGGTGGGACTGGAGACCATGTGCGTGGGCGGGGGCATGGGGATGGCGATGATCCTGGAGCGCATGTCCTGAAGGAGTGGGGCTGGGGGAAGCGCGAACTCGACCTCGGGCGACGAGCTTCGTGTCCGCCACCAGGCAGCCAGCCGGGTTGCCAACAGTTGCCGGCCTCCTTGGTCAATCACGGCCACTCGGGAGCCGCCATGGCCGGGGACCAGAGCGGGCAGCCCAAACCTGTGTTCCCAGGGGACCCAAGCACCGTGAGCGACGAGGTCACGGTCGAGGCCAGGGTCACACAGACCCGGGGATCCTCCCACTGCTCTTCGCCTCGGGGGAGGAGCGGTCCAGCGCCGTGCGCGAGGTCCACCGGCGGGTGGTGGTCCGGGGGGAGCCGTGGTTCACAGCGGGTCTGGGCGGGGTCAGGAGCGAGCTGATCGCCCGCGGCTGGTCCCAGCGTGAGGCCACCTCGATGCTGGTGGCGGCCAGAGGGGCGCAGGACTCTGCGGTCGAGGCCACCAAGTTCTCCTTGGAGCGCTCCCGTGAGCAGCTGGTGGAGACGGCCGCGCAGCTTGCCAGGGCAGAGCGCGCCACCTCGAGGAGGGCTGTCGGCAAGCGCCATGGTCTGGCGGCAATTCACTCGCTGCCGTCTCACCTGCCTGGTGAAGAGGTTCCCGGGGTGGCCGACGTTGGCCGAGGTGAGAAGCAACGGTCGGACCGCGGCACCCGAACTCCCGGCGCGCACCCACCAGGCTCATCCCGGCGCTGCCTGCCCAAGGACGTCATGCCGGGGAGGGAACCGCGGCGAAAGCCGCGGATCGCCCACCCGGCTCGTCTGGCCCCGGACACATGTCGGCCCCACGCGCCCAGCTCGGGCGCTTGGAGGTCACTTCTTGGGGGGGCGCACGACCAGCACCGGCACCAACGCGTGGCTGGCGCACTCCTGCGAGACCGACCCCAGCAGAAGGCCGGTGAATCCACCGTGCCCGCGCGAACCCACGACCAGCATGCGCGCCCCGGCGGACGCCTCGACGAGCACCTCGGCCGGCGATCCCATCACCGCCTCCACCGTGACCGGTACCTCGAAGCCCACCTTGGCTACGGCCACCTCTGCGGTCACCATCTGGCGCACGTTCTCAATCAGGTCATTGATGTAGGTCTCGTCGGCATACGGATAGCCGGGCACGCTCAGAGCCACCAAGTGGATCTGGACGACTCCAATCGCCCGCACCTGCAGCTGGCGCAGGCTGGCCTCCTCCAGAGCCCAGTGGAGAGCCCGCCGACTGCCCTCTGAACCGTCCACGCCGACCACCACGGTCGCCTGCTCGTTCTGGGAATCGTTCGCCGCCATGGCATCAACCTCCACAAGTGCGGATCCGCAACCGAGCGGAGCGCCAACCGGTCCCGCCGATGTCATCTTGGGGCCTGGAGAGTCTGCCGGCCAGAGCGCGTCCACGCCCCCACCAGCAAGCGGAATCACCTAACTTGAAGGCGGGGCCGTGGGCTGGGACTGAGGCAGGAAGAGCCGCACCACCGTGCCCGCTGGCCTGACACTGCGAATCCGCAGGCTGCCACCCAGCGCCCTGGCCCGATGGCCCATGTCCAAGATGCCGAAACCAGCCCCCACGAGGGCCGGGTCGGCGCCCAAGCCGACGCCATCATCAGCGACCAGCAGCCGCAGCTGCCGGGACAGCATCGTCAGCCGCAGCTCGACGCGGGTCGCGCGCGCATGGCGTTCGATGTTGCGCAACGCCTCCTGGGCGATTCGATAGCAGGTGACCTCAGTATCCTGACTGGACCGGGTCTCCGGCCCGTTGACTGTGAAGCGCACGATGGTACCGGTCCTGAGGGTGAAATCGGCCGCCAGCGCGCGCAGTGCTTGGGACAGGCCGAAGTCGTCCAGCACTGAGGGCCGCAACTCGCGCGCCAGGGAGCGCAGGTGATCGCTGGCGGTGGTGGCCAGACGAGCCGCCTCCAGGGCGACATCCTTGAGGTCAGAACCCGGAGCCGCCACCTCGACGGCGCTCACCAGCAACCGGGAGATGTGGCTCAACATCTGGAGCGGATCCTCCTGGATCTGGTCGGCCAACCACTTGCGCTCCTTCTCCTGGGCTCGGAGCAGGCGCAGGGTGTAGGGATCCGGGCTTGCCCCGTAGCGGCGTTGCTGGTTGGCTGACGAGGCCGAGAAGATCATTGCCCGCCCGGGGTCTCGATCGAGAGCAGGCCATGGTTGACCGCATGCACGACCGCCTCGGTGCGGGAGCCGACCCTGAGCTTCTCGAAGAT
>JAKAWF010000344.1 GCA_021817025.1 bacterium | reverse complement strand
GGCCTGAGATGCACCGGGGCGGCTCCAGACCTCGGCGAGTGCGGCGTCCAATACGGGCTGGTCAGCGGGAACCACGAGTTCTCTCAGCCGGGGCGGCACCTGGGTTCCAGCTGCGGCCCCCAGCATGCCCTCGACGGATGGGCTCATGTAAACCAGCTCGTTCTCGGCTCCGACAGCCAGCACAAGGTCGGACGCCGCCCTCACCAGCGACCGGAATCGGGTCTCGCCCTGAGTCCGCTTCTGGACCGCGTCCATGAGCGCCATGGTCATCGTGGAGACCACCCCCAGCTCCTCCACCGCCAGCCGGGTCGCCTCCCCGGGGCCCCTCTTCCCCACGATCGCCAGCACCTCGTTGTCGCCCTGGCGGGGACCGATACCGAAGGCCGCGAGTTCGCCATCTGGGTTGGTACGGGCGCTGCGGCTCACGACCTCTGAGATCGAGACAGTGCCACCCTCAAGATGACCGTTCTCCCCTCGATTCGCCTCGGCCTGCCGGAGCGTCTCCGGGGGAACCAGGATGATGGGGAGTGGGGGGCCGCCGCCTTCCCGCGACCGGTCGTGGCGCTTAGGATCGCAGGTCAGCACGGCCACCTCCAGGTCCTTCTCCAGCGCGACGATCCTTCGGGCCGCGTTCTCCGTGATTCGGCCGGCGTCGGCGAGATCGGACGAGTTGAGAAGGTCGATGGACGCCTGCCGCAGGATTCCAGCCCGGGTGAGGGCTGCATCGTGCTCCTCCATCAAGCGCTTGAGGGTCTGCATCAGGATCCCCAGCATGGGCAGCCCCGGAATGATGGTCGTGAACGTGGTGGGTGCCAGCAGGGGCTGGGTGGGGACGTTGGCGATCCAGAGCGCGAGGAGATTGGCGCCGACGAATTGTGCCACCACCACCCCGGCCTGCGCCCTCCCTCCGTACAGGGAGCGGAAGAGGATGGCGGAGTAGACAACACCCAAGGCGTACTCAGGGTTGCCAGCGCCGACGCCCACCGCCACCAGGGCGGCCGTCGTGATCACTTCCCCGGCCATGGGGAACCCTCCCCGGCGGTAACCCATGACCCACCAGCCGGCGAGCCAGGCCACGCCCCCCAGGCCCAAGGGGTGGAGCCAGGTGGCGGACGGGGAGATCAGAACCAGCGGGACCGAGGTTCCCAGCGCGACCAGAGTGATGGCCAGGAACAACCACCGCAGGCGCTGCAGGGTGCTGGCGGGAAACCCCAGTCCCAGCGCGTTCAGCCCTCCCTGGCGGGGCGCCGTCGCCAAGGTCACCGCAAATCCTCAAGACGGCGCCCGAACGAGTCCTCTGCCGTCCCGAGGCCACTCATGTCTGGACCACCCTCCCATGCCCCTGGCCCAGATCGCCCACGGCGGTGCTACGACCCGGTGACAGCCGGGTGAACACAGATCTGCGTGAGCGCAGAGGGGGGCCACTAGCTCTCGACGGGTCCATCCAAGTCGGCCGTCGCAGAGACCGTCGAGCACGTGGGTACGTGGAATGCCGGTGTCGGCCCTCCGGAGCCGGGCGGGGGCCCAGAGCCGTGTCGGTGGCGCCAAACTGGCCGGAGTCATCGGTCCGGCTTTGGCGCCATCTCCCAGGGAGGCGGGGCGGTCGCCGGATGTCCTCTGTCCATGGGGGACCCAAGCCAGCGGTGCCCACCTCCTCCGTCATGAGGCTCGGACCCTCTCATCCAGACCAGCCGAGAGAACGTGGCCAGGCCCGCCTGGGACCAGCGCCGGTGCTACCCTGCGCCTGGGAGTGCATGGGTCCAGGTGGGCCCCTCGATCTTCAAAATCGATGTCGGGCGCCTCAGGCGTCCGGGCAGGGTTCGATTCCCTGGCCTCCCGCGAGTTCAAATTGAACTCGAATTGACTTGTCGCGCCGGGACTGGGGTCTTCCAGCACGCGCACAGAGGCGAACTCAGGCGCATATAATGGGGGACAAGAATGGGGGACAAAACGGGGGACAGGAGCGCAGGCCGACGGCCCAACCAGCAGGGCTCGTTGAAGGTCACCTCGTATGGCGTCACCGCCCGCATCCGGCTGGACGGTCGGAGACGGGAGCGCCGCTTCAAGACCAGGTCTGAGGCTGAGCGGTGGCTGGAGGAGCAGGCCGAAGCCCGAAACCGATCGCCCGAGGTCACCGGCAACTGGACGGTGGCGGAGTGGCTGGAGGAGTGGCTGCAGGGTGTCGCGGTCATGGGTCAGCGCCGCGGCGGTCGTGCCCGAGCCCTGGGGACGATAGATAGCTATGCCTGGCGTATGGAGCGCTACGTGTTACCGTCGCTAGGCCAACGCCAGCTCAAGCGCCTAGACCGGCGGACATTGGAGTGGCTTTGGAGCGACTGGTCGAAGAAGGGCGTCGGTGGGAACACCCTTGCCGACGCCGCCGGGACGCTCAGCCTGGCTCTGGGGGTCGCGGTGTCCCGTGGCATCTTGCCGACCAACCCAGCGTCCGGCGTGGAACTGCCCTCTCGCCCTCGGCGGGAGGTGAAGGAGCCGCTTCTGCTGGACGAGTGGCGGCAGGTCATGGACTCCACTGAAAGCGAGTGCGACCAGGTACGTATTGGAGTCTGGTTGGCCGGAGCGATGGGACTCAGGCGAACCGAGATCGCCGGCCTTACCTGGAATCGTGTCCACCTCGACGAGACGTTTGCCTGGCTCGAAGTGGAGACGAACTCAGTCCGCGCTCGGGGTCGCGGATTGGTCTTCGGCGACCCGAAGTCGGGTCATTCTCGGAGGGAGCTGGCAATCCCGGCAATGGTCGTCCCTCACCTCCGGGAGCTACGTGAGCGGTCGTCCACCGACTTTGTCCTGGTCAACGCTCGAGGTGGCCGAGTTGACCCGCACGATCTGGGTAATCGCTCATCGGCGTATCTGCACGCCCAGGTGCCCGGCCTCCCGCCGAGGTGGGCGCTCCACGGACTGCGGCACACAGTGGTGACGCTGGTCGGGCTCATGACCAACTTGGGGCACCCAATCCAGCGCTATTACTTCGGCCACAGCGGCATCCCGGCGGCGGCTGGCGACGCTGAGGCAGCTAAATCCATGACCCTCCTGGTTTACACGCACGGGCGTGCACACTTCACCCAGGTGGTGGCTGAGGCGATCGAGAGGATCTACGCGGCTGCGGGAAGTAAGTAGGGCGGGTTCTCCGCCCAGCGTTTGGCATCTATCCAGCGGTCGAGGTCGTCGATCGCCCAGCGTCGTGCCCGCTGACCGATGGTGATGCAGGGAACGTCGGACGCCACCGCCATCTGGAACTCCCTCGTCGAGATGCTGAGGTAGTCCGCCGCCGACTTCGAGGTGAGTAGACGCGGCCTCAGTGCGCCGGACTCGTGTGCGGGTGCCGCAGGCTCCCTGACCGTGGGCACCGGGGGCGTCACACCCGGCAGGCGCAAAATCCTGCCTGGCTCCCGCCGCCTCAGCTCAGATCGCCGCTACCCACTAGTGTCATGCTGACGCCTCCAGTCGGCTCCCTCCCCTAGCCCCGCTTGGGGTTGCGTCGGGGAACCTTGTACGTGACATTATACCGGAGAGTTGGAGATTGTCGAGAGGTGGCTCTGGAAGCCACCGCAGCGGGTGTCTACCACTCAAAGCTCGCGGAGTGGACTTGCCGATCTCTCGGCTGGCAGGATGCCCGGGCTGCCGCCGTTGGTGCCACCCGCATACCAGAAGAGCGGCACGGTCGAGAGAGAATGAGGGTGAGCAGCTTGAGCTACTTAGCGACGGCTAGCGGACTGTGAGTCAGCTTCTCGTTGGCTTCCTGGGGGCGCTCGTGGGCGCAGCATTTGCTCTGGCTGGGTCGTGGATAGTCGCCCGCAAAACCTTCAAGGCCGTCCAAATCACCGAGCAACGAGCGCTGATCAGCGAGACGCGGACTCGATTGGCGACTCTCTACGCGCCAGCCCTGAGTTTGACAGCGGCGCTCCGCATTGTCATCCACGATCAGCTGGTCTTGTGGGGTAATGACACGACAGAAGACAGGAACGAGCGGCACGATCGCCTCCTCCGCGACAGACGGGCTGAGATGGATAGGGTGGCGGCCTTGCTAGCTCTAGAGCCGACTTCTGGGGAATTAGAAAGCGTTTGGAATGACATGTGGCGAGCATTCGAGAAGCACCTGCGTCGCTTACGATCGATG
>JAKAWF010000343.1 GCA_021817025.1 bacterium | reverse complement strand
CCTCTGGATCCCGATGAGCTTATGACTGCACTGGTCGGAGCGGGCTGGCGGGCGCAGCCCGTGGAGGGCCTCGACTTGGGACTCGTCGGCTTGGCGGAGCTGCGCGACGCCTGGCACTCGTTCGTGATCTTCGACTCCGACACCACCTGGCTGGTATCCCGCCGCCGACAGGCGGCCAGCGGGCCGGGGACTGCCGCTCACCTGGATGTCGCGGTCCTGAACCGCGAGATCTTGGAGGCACATCTAGGGGTTGGCGCGAACGACCTGGAAGCTGGCCGGCTGCGCTACACCAGGGATCCGGCGGTGGCGATGCGACTGGTCGGAGCGCGGGGAGCGGTCGGCTTCCTGCTGAATCCCCCCTCCGTGGCGGAGGTGCAGGCGGTGTCCCTGGCAGGTGCGGCGATGCCGCAGAAGTCCACCTACTTCTTTCCCAAGGTGCCGGCGGGACTGGTGCTGTTGCCCAACCAGTGAGGGATGAAGTTGCGGGCAGCGGATCGCCTCGCGCAGCGGAAGACCAGCCGGTGGCTGCACCGACCTTCGTCCCAACCCGCTGGGCCGACCTACCGCCCGCCCTCTCACTCCCCCGTGCTTGGTCCCCGGCTTTCTCTCAGGCGTACGCCAACTCTGCGCTTGAGTTGGGGATAGCACGGTCTGGCCGGAACCACTGGTCCGGGGGAGGGTACCCCGCAAGGAGTGCGCTTCGTCCGCGCCCGGGTGCGCCGTCGGTCGTCGGCGCGGCTCCAGACGGACCGCTGGAGCTGCCAGAGCATTCGAACTACCTTCGGGGTCGATGCGGGCGAAGCTCGAATTCCCGCCGAGGGCAGATCAGCCGATCCTTGAGTTCGCCCAGCGTCCTTTCCAGCTTGGTGGCCATGGAGGTTCCGTCAGTGCACCAGAGCTCGGCCCCGGTCGCAGCTTCGGCTCCGAACCGCTCCCCCGCCAGCCGCTGCAGATCTGCGACCGTCGTCTCCCAGGGCAGGGAGTATTCCTGTCGCGCGCCGGCAGACGACACCGAAACCTTGGCGAGATCGTTGCCTGTGTTCATGCTGAACTGTGCTCCTCCACCAGATACTCCGGCTCCTCATCGTTCGGGTCTTCTCGATTCAAGGCTGCACAGACGGCCTCGGCGGCCTGCCGGGTGGGGAAGGTGAGCGGCGATCCGTCGGGGCTCTGGAGGTGGAAGGCGGAACGCCGCCGACTGGTGATCGTGAATTGCGAGGAGGGAGTCGGGGCGTCCATCAATAGCAGAAGACCCTGCAGTCATCATCCATCCCCACCTCGGAGTAGCGGGCCGCGCCCATTGCCGCATCCACCTCGGGGATCAGGTCATCCATAGACAGGTCATGCAGGGAGAGCGAGGCCGGACAAACATACAGGCTAACCCCGGCTGACTTCGCCTCCCGGATGAAGTCCAGCACCGACTTGTTGGCGCCCTCCTTGACGGTCAGCCCTTCCGCGACTCCCTTCTTGAAGAGGAGGGTGGCGTCCATGGTGGTCACGATCAGCACCTCGTAGTCGAGAGCGGCTGCGGCCATCGCCTGAAAGAACGGAGTGCCCAGGCGATGTGGTGAGTCCGGACCTGACGTCATCATGATCAGCAGTTTGTTGGCCATCGGCCTCCTCCTCGGGTGCAGTGAGCCTGGGGCTTGACTTCCAGCGCAGGAAGCATAGTATGCCGACATCCGAATATGGTTGACCTCCTGCTCCGGGGGTACCGGGCAAGGCCAGCGCGGAGGGCTCACGATGCAAGCTCCGATCTCTGCTCCCACCGAGATGCAGGAGATGGTCCGCCAGGCTGTGGACGAGTATTTGGCGGAGAAGGCTAGACAGGAGGAGGCCCGTGTCAAGAAGATTGCCCTGATCTCGACCAAGGGCACCCTCGACATGGCTTACCCGCCCTTGATCCTGGCCACCACCGCCGCTGCCCTGGGTTGGGACTCCGCCATCTTCTTCACCTTTTACGGTCTGAACATCATTCACAAGCAGAAGCAGACCAAGCTGCAGGTGGCTCCACTCGGCAATCCGGCGATGCCGATGCCGGTCCCCAACCTGCTGGGCGCGATCCCAGGCATGACCTCGTTGGGAACCTCGGTCATGAGGTCGCTGTTCAAGTCGCATGGAGTGGCTTCCATCGACGACCTGCTGGAGGCCGCCGTCGCCAGCGGGGTGCGGCTTATGCCCTGTGCCATGACCATGGAGGTATTCGGCTACAAGAGCGCAGACTTCATGGAGGGGGCGGAGGCCGCCTGTGGAGCCGCCACCTTCCTGGACTGGGCCTCAGATGCGGACATCTCGCTCCTCATCTGAGGGCCGTGGCATCGATTCCCCGGCTGGGGCCTACTACGAGATGCACGCCTATCTCTGCAAGGCGCTCGCCCATCCCACCCGCCTACTCATCATCGACCAACTCCGGGACGGGCCCCGATCGGTCACCGAGCTTCTCCTCGGGCTTGGAGTCACCCAGAGCAACCTCTCCCAGCATCTGGGCATCCTCCGCGCCAAGCGGCTGGTCTCTTGCCGCCGGGAGGGAAGCACGGTCTACTACCAGTTGCGCGACCGGCGCTTGATCGAGGCCTTCGACCTGTTGCGCATGGTGTTCCGGGCCACCCTCGATGAAGAGGGCCAGTTGGCCACCTGCAATTAGGGTGGTGCGGGAAGCGGCGCCGGGCGGCCGGACGCCTACCCGGAGCAGGACTCGCAACGCCGTGGTCGAGGTCCACCCCTCCCGACGGGATGGGTCGGACCCCGGTGTGGCGCGCCCCGCACCCCGCCACGCGACCTTCGGGGACCCGCGGTCGTCGTCCTCCCCGCAGGTGGCGAGGGAGCTCGCGGCCCTCCAGCGTCTGCACTCCATGGTGACCGGGACGGCCGAGTTGTCGGACGTGCAGCAGTGCATCGGCACCGCTCTGGTCGAGGGGCTGGGCTTTGTCGGCGTCACCATCGGCCTTGTCGACGATGCTCAGGCCCGGGTGGGCAGTTGGCGATGGTTCGGCGGTGCCGAGAATGCACAGCAGTTGCTACCCAACCTGCCAATCGACGACCATGGCTCACTGGCCAGAGCCTTTCGCCGCCCGGGCCGGGTCATACGGGCGAAGCTGGGCCAGGGCGTGATGGCCATCGCCGCTCTCGCCTACCGAGATCAGCGGCTCGGGTTGCTCGGCGTCACCTTACCGGGGCACGGCCTCGGCCGCGGCATGGAGGAGGCGCTCGAGCGGTTCTGTCCTCACGCCAGCGAAGCCCTCGCCGGGGTGCGCATGTGCGTCGACCGCACTCGTCGCCTGGCCGTGGAGGCGGAGCGGACCCGTATCTCCATCGAGATGCATGACGCGGTGATCCAGTCCCTGTTCGCGATCACCTGCACGCTCGAGGGCTGCGCCCGGGCCGCTGAGGGCCAAGACCCGGAACAGGCCCGGCGCTTGGCGGAGTGTCGCCGCCTGGCCGAGAAGACTTTGATCCAGGTCCGTCAGAGCATCTATGACCTTTGGCCGGCCGAGCTGTTGGAGCGGCAGTTCCTCGATCAATTGCAGGCTCATTTGGCAGATCTGGGCACCCCCGACCGTCCCTTGGAACTGGAGTGGGAGGCCAGGGGGCATCTGGCCGACCTGACCCGGGAAACCCGCCAGGTGCTGTTGGGCGTGGCCCAGGAGGCGCTCAGCAACGTGGCGCGGCACGCGCGCGCGCATCGGGTGACGGTGGTGTTGGATGCCGGATCTGACCCTGTCCGACTACAGGTGTCAGACGATGGCGGTGGCATGGCCGTTGAACCGATGCGCCCTCAGTTCGGCATTCGCGGCATGCGCTCACGGTTGGCGGCGTTCGACGGCCGCTTGGAGCTCATCTCCGAGCCCGGCCAGGGGACCACGGTCGAGGCGACGGTCCCCCGGTCGATGGCGGTGGCGGCGGCACCGTGATCCGCCTCCTGATCGCAGATGACCACGAGATGGTCCGCGAGGGGCTGCAGCTCATGTTCGCAGCTGACCCGGATCTCGAGGTCGTGGCCACCGCGGCCAGCGGGGAGGAGGCGGTCGAGCTGATCACCACCTCGCAGGCCGACGTGGTCCTGATGGATCTGCACATGCCGGGCATGGGGGGGCTCGGCGCTCTGCGCGCGCTGCGCCATCGGGGCGCGACCGCGCAGGTGCTGGTGCTG
>JAKAWF010000342.1 GCA_021817025.1 bacterium | reverse complement strand
GAGGGGGTCCAGGTGCGCCGAGCTGGGGCCCACCTGCGCCTCAGCCATCTCCACGGCGGCAAGGGCCGCCTCGATTCCCTGCGACGAAGAGCCCAGCACCCGGCTCCCGAAGCCCCAGGCACCCTTCAGAAGCACCCGGACCCCGAGTCCCACCACCTGTTCCAACCGCCAGTCGGGCTCCCTGCCGGAGGCCGCATACAGCCGCTCCTCCACCACCTCGACCAGCCGGGCGTCAGCGTAGGTCGCCCCCCTGCCGAGGGCCAGGTCCACAGCCTCTTGGGCCAGTGCGCGCGCTTCGTCTTCGGAGTGCACCCAGGCCCAGGGGGACGCGGTGGCGATCTGGCTCAAATCGGGAACTCCTCTTCCCCGCGTTCGGTGGGGGTGAGGGGGCGGCCGCTCCCGGCGGCCGCCCCCGAGGTCACTTGGTGTAGTACCAGTCCTGCGGGAAGATGGCGAGGAGGGGATTGGCGGGAAGGACCCCCTTGAGCTTGCTCTTCACCTCCAGCAGCTGGTAGTCGGCATTGGGGATCCAGAGCTGAGGCAGCTGCTTGGCGACGTAGGTCTCCCAGGCGAACAGCGCCGCCTGGCCGCCCTGCACGGCGGCGTTGGAGAGCGCCACCTCGGTCTGGTTGCAGTAGCTGCCCGCGTTCAGCGCCCCACCGCAGCGGAAGTAGCCGCCGCCGGGCGGGTAGTAGGGCAGGGTGTAGACCGCCCCGCCCCAGTCGTCCATCTGCCAGCTGCAGGCGGCCTGGGAGCTGGTGCACGGGATGGCGTCCGCGTAGGCGAAGGTGCTGCCCTTGAGGTTGATCTGGACGCCGGCGTGGCTGGCGGTGGACTTGTAGATCTCCATCTCCGTGAGGCCGGCCGCGTAGTTGTCCTGGTAAATGAGGTTGAAGGACAGCTGACTCCCCTTGGCCACCCCCGGGCCGCATTCATTGGCCGCGGAGCCGGGGTTCTGACAGGTGTCCACGCCCCCCGGCACGATGCTCCACCCGTGCTGCCGCAGCAGTGACTCGGCGGCGGTGATGCTGTAGGGGTAGGGGTAGCCCTTGGCGCTGAGGCCGGGGGCGGTCACGTCCGGGGCGCCGTTGACCACCGGCCCGTAGGTGGGCACCCCATATCCCACCAGCGCCGTCTTGATCCACTGCGGCTGGTCGATGAGCCGCTCCAGCGCCTGGCGGATGTAGAGCTGGTGGAAGAGCGGTCCCGCCGTCGCGTTGTTGAAATTGATGAACAGCGAGTTGAAGCCGTACACCGGCCACACGCCGAAGGTGTACCCCTGGTGGGCGAGTTGGGTCCTGAGGTTGGAGTCGCTGGTGGGCAGGTAGCCGACGTCCACCGATCCGGCCCGCACCGCGTCCACCTCCGAGGTCTCACTGTCGAAAGGTTCGAAGATTAGCTTGGAGATGTGGGGCTTGTCCGGCCCGCTGTAGCTCGGGTTGGGCTTCATCACGATGTAGCCGCTGTTGAGGAAGGTGGTGAGCCTCCAGGGCCCATCCACCACCTTCCACAGGGGGCTGGTCGCGTACGTGGCGATGTTCTTGGCCTGGGCGTTGAGGAAGTTGAAGACCGCCTGGGCGCCCGCCGGGGTTTGGTCGTAGTTGCCGATGGCGCCGGAGGAGGACTCCTTGTCCCAGGCGTGCTGGGGCATTGGCGTTATCTGGGCCAGCTCGTTGTAGGTGAACCAGGTAGGGGAATACGCCTTGTTCAGGATGAAAGTCAGCTTGTAGGTGCTGTCGACCTTGATAGAGGTGACGTTGTCCGGGAACAGCCCGGGTACGTACGCCGCCCAGTTGTCCTTCTCCGCCCGCAACTCGTTCATCCAGAAGGTGACGTCCCGGGCGGTCACCGGGGTGCCGTCCGACCAGACGTAGTGCTTGAGGGTGATCACCACCTGGGTGTTGCCGTCCTGGTAGACGGGCGGATAGGCGAGGCTGATCTTGTAGTTGATCGCTGGCGAGGTGCCGACCCCGAACTGGTAGAGCGGGGGGATCATCAGGTACTCGAACTGGCTCTGATACTGCACGGTGAAGTCGGTCGCCGGGTACAGGGGCAGAATCCAGGGCGGCCCAATGCCTGCCGTCTCGGCCACCGTCACCGTTCCGCCGGAGACCGGCTTGCCGCTGCCGGAGGACTGCCCCGAATTGGTGCTGGCGCAGCCCGCGACCAGCCCCAGCGCCAGCAGGCTGGCCACCCACAGCGGGCCCAGGGCCCGGCCTCGGCCTCCCAACCTCAACCACCTAGACAGCATTCTCATTCCGGTCACGATCCCTCCTTAATTCGCGGCCGCTGGCGGACTGCGGGGGCGGACCCCCAAAACAGGCGTAGGAAGGCCATCCGGTGACGGCCAGTGATCACCGGAGTCGGCGGGGGCCCCGGCTGGGGTGGCGCCTGGGAAACAGATCGCGAGGTCAGCCCCATCACCCCCTGCCCCCGCCGACTTCTGCGGCCGTGTCATTCCCAGAGCCGTGAGCAGTGATGTCCGCGCGGTGGTCGAGGGGCTCGACATACCCCTTGATCAACCGGGCGTATGCACCCTCGAGATGGCCGCGGATCATCTCCAGCGCCGTCTCGGTGTCGTGGGCAGCCATGGTCTCGACTAGGTCCCCATGCTCCCGGTGTCCGACTTCGTTGAAGTCCGGATTCACGAGGTTGCGCGTCAGGAGGAAGCGGAATATGTGCGAGCGGAGCATGGTCCAGCAGGCGTAGAGCCGGTCGTGGCGTGCAGCTTGGTACACCAGATCGTGAAACGCGACGTCCAGCTCGGCATACTCCCGAGGGCTAAGCCGAGCGGCGGCCTCGGGCATTCGGTTGGCCAGCTCGCGGAGCCGAGAGAGGTCTTCCGGGGTGGCCCTCGCGATGGCCAGTCGCACAGCCAGGCTCTCCAGGCTGGCGCGGAGGGTGTAGACCTCCTCCACGTCCTGTGCCGTGAGCCCAACCACGATGGCGCCGCGATGGCTTCGGATGGCCACGAGCCCCTCATGCCCCAGCTGGGCGAACGCGTCGCGCACCGGACTTCGGCTCACCTGCAGCGCTGCGGAGATCTCCGCTTCGCGCAGGTGCTGGCCGGGCTTGAACCTCCCCGTCACGATGGCCTCTCTCAGCCGGTCCGCCACCTCGTCGGAGAGGACCCGGTGGGGAACCGCAGTCAGGGCTTTGGCTTCGCTGAAGTCATCTGACACGGTGGATCACATATTGTCGACAATCGTTCCCCGTGTCAAGCCCCACAGGCATGGACACGTTCGGCTCAGGCGGAAGGCTCGGCCCGGACCTCGGTCCAGGCCCGGGCGCGGTGCGAGGCCTCGACCGCGTTGATCACCTCCTGCACCGCCGCCCCCTGGGCGAAGTCGCCCTGGTTGTCATCCTTGCCCGAGGCGATCTCCTCTACGAAGCTGCGGATCAAGTTGCCGTAGCACGTCTCCTCCCAGCCGTGGCTCGGCTCGTGCTGTGGCGGGAAGTACTCCTCGGGGATGGAAAGCCGCTTGAATTCCACCTGGTCGGCGTTCGCCCCCCAGAGTCGCTGCCATTCGCCGTTCTCCTCGACGATCCGGCAGATCAGCGCGCCCCGGTCCCCGTAGAGCCGGGCCTCCACCCCGGGGTAGTTGCCCACGGTGACGTAGCTGCTCTGAATCGTCCCCAGGGCCCCGTTGGCGAACCTGGCGATGAAGACGTCGCCGTCGTCGAGGTTGATGGGCTCCCGGGCCCGGTCGAGGTTGGTGCGCCGGCGCTCCGGGACGAAGTTGCGCAACACTCCCACGGTCTCCGTGATCCCCGCGCCGGCGAGCATCAGCCCGATGTCGATGATGGGAGCGCCATATCCCTCCAGGCTGGAGACGGTGATGGCCGCCTCCCCCGGCTCCCAGCCCCCCACCTGGTCGTCCGCGGGGGCGGAGAGGATGCGCTTGTCGGCGGGGTTGTCCGGGTCCAGCCACTGGCTGTTCTGCTCGTAGCCGTTGAAGACGAAGGGGCGGCCGCACCACCCCTCGGCGACCAGATGAGCCATGTAGGCGATGGCCGGCGCGTAGCGGAAGGTGAGCCCGACCTTGGTCTTGAGACCCCGCTCCCGGGCGATCCGCGCCGCCCGCCAGACATCCTCCGCCCGGTGGGCCACGGGCTTCTCGGAGAGGCAGTGCTTGCCCGCCTCCAAGGAGGCG
>JAKAWF010000341.1 GCA_021817025.1 bacterium | reverse complement strand
TCACCCCCGAGCTCTTCCAGCACGCCACCACCACCTTCTCCTCCGAGGACATCCTCCGTTTCCTCGGCCGCAAACCCCACCCCGCCCTCCAGGCCGAGGTGGGCACCTCCACCCGTCACCGCTCAGAAGGCTGGCGGGTCAAGCACCGCCTGGGGCGCAACTCAATCAAGGTCTACGACAAGGGCTCCTGCCTGCGGGTCGAGACCACCATCAACGATCCCACCGCTCTGCGGGCCTGGCGCACCACCGAACACGTCACCGGCACCAGCCGGCGCCGCCACCTGGTCCGCCGCCGTCAGCTCGCCCCCGTGCGCAAAGGGATCGCCAATCTGCGCACCCTCTACCAGGCGGGACGCGCCGCCAACCAGCGCTACCTCGACGCGCTCTCCACCGCGGCCACTCATGGCACCGCTGTCCGTCAGCTGGACCGCCTCTGCCGCCCCCGCGTGCATGGCAATCGCCGTCACGCCCCCTTCTCGCCGCTCTCTGCCCGTGACCTCGCCATCTTCCGGGCCGTCCTCGCCGGCGAAAACACCATCATCGGCTTCGCCAACCGCGACCTCACCCGGCACCTCTATTCCAAACCGACCCGGGACCATGCCGAAGCTCGCCGCCGCTGCGCTGCCACCAGCCGCCTCATCGCCAAGCTGCGTGGTCACGGTCTGATCCGCAAGCTCCCCGGTCGGCGTCGCTATCGCCCCACCCAGCACGGCCGCGACTTCCTCTCCGCCATCATCACCCTCCACGACCGCGATATTCCCGCCCTCCTCTCCGCTGCCTGATCCTCCATCTTTCCCTGCACTTCATCCCCCTCTCTCCCACAACATTTGCGCAACACACGCAAATCCTGCGCAGCAATCAAATATGGCAGTAGACCCGAAAATGGAAGCCGGATCGTGGCCTTGCCCGGCGACAACCCCGAGACGATCCGAGGTTATTCCGCGGTGAATCTGCTTGTGATCGACGAAGCCGCGAGAGTGAGCGACGGCACGATGGCCGCGGTTCGCCCGATGCTCGCGGTTTCGAGGGGCAGGATGCTAGCCATGAGCACGCCGCACGGGCGCCAGGGCTGGTTTTACGAGGCCAGCCGGTCCAACGAGTGGCGGTGCACGGTGGTCCGGGCGACGGAGTGCAGTCGGATCACCGCGGAGTTCCTGGAGGCGGAGAGAGCGGCAATGACGGCCTGGGAGTTCGCCGAGGAGTACCTCTGCGAGTTCACCGACACCGACGAAACCCTGTTCGGCTTGGAGGGTCTGCAGGCGTTCCGGGAGGCCAGTTTGGCGGTGCCGCCGGGCGCGCTGTTCCTGGGCCCTCCCACGCCCGCCAGGGAGCTGGTGATTGACGCCACGCCACGCCTACGGATCCCGGATACCTGCGGGTCCCCCGACAACGAGGGCCATCACCTATGGCGCGACGGTGGGTGCCTGCTCTGTGGGTCGCGGATGCCCGAGCCGGTGGCGGGAGGTGTGAGTTGAGCGTCCAAATTGGAGTGGACCTGGGCAAGGTTTCGGACTACACCGGCATCGTGGTGGCGGAGACCTACTGGCCGGAGTCGTTGGCGCCCGGGGACCGGCCGCGGCTGCGCCACCGGCTGAGGTGGATCGAGCGGTTGCCGCTAGGGGTGGATTATCAGTTGCAAGTTGACCGGATCGCGCTGGTCGCGGAGCAGTCGCGGGCGCTGGGCTCGACGTCGATCATCATTGACGCGACAGGGCTGGGGCGGCCGGTTGTCGATCTGCTGCGGCGGTCGACTTCGGTTACGGTCCGCCCGATCACTTTCACCAGCGGAGAGCACGAAGCCATCGCCGATGATGGGACCCGGGGAGTCCCGAAGGCGGACCTGGAAGCGGCATTCGAGCTGGTCTACCAGTCGCGCCGGTGGGAGCACACCCCGGACTGCCCCGGCGTGGACGCCCTGGTCGAAGAGCTCCGCGCCATGCGCCGCAAGTTGACCATCCGGGGCCACGTCCTGTTCGAGGCCAGCCTGGGGGCGCACGATGACCTGGTGATGGCCCTGTGGCTGGCCGTCTGGTGGGGCGAGAGGACTGGCGGCGACGCCTGGGGCCAATGGGAGCGACTCCGGGCGGCCGACCCGGCAAGGTACGGCCCCCGGCCAGGCGATCAGCTAGGGTAGGGGCCCGGAGGTGCGGTCTTGGGGGACCTCTGGTGAGGATGGCGCCTCAGGTCCTATCCTGAGCGCCAATCACCAGGCTGTTGGAGGGGAGCCGCGATCGAGGCCAACGTCCTCTACCACAGTGGCACCGCCGACATTCCGTGCCCGGTCTGTCCGACGGTAGCCTGCTAGTCAACCGGATTCAAGGAGGAGCGAGTGGCCGCAAGCAATTCGTCCGCCAATCCGGGTCAGAGTCCCGGCGCCCGGAAGAGCTTTCTCCTGAGAACCCTCTTCGGGGTCCTTCTGGAGCAGCCGGCCGGCCTACCCGCCGTCGAAGCCTTGTCCCGCCTGGCGAGCACTGTAGAGCTCACCCCTCGTGAGGCCTCGGACTACCCGAACAGGCCGGGTGATAGGCGGTTCGAAAAGGAGGTGCGCTTCACCAGCATTCCTTTTGTGAAGGCCGGGTGGCTTAGAAAGGACAAGGGGCGATGGACTGTGACGCCCGAAGGAGCGCGAGCTTACAAGGACTTCACGGATCCTCTTATCTTCCGCGCCGAGGCGCGGAAGCTCTACAGGGCGTGGCAGACCACCCAGGCAGCTGACGAAGATCAAGAGGAAGATGGACGGGAGCAAGCCGTCGCGACGCTCGACGAAGCGAAGGAGCAGGCTTCCGCCGCGATCCGGGAGTACCTCCAGTCGATGAACGCCTATCAGTTTCAGGACCTGATAGCTGCCCTCCTCGCAGCCCTCGGCTACCACATTATTTGGGTTGCACCTCCCGGCCCCGACCACGGCGTCGACATACTGGCGACCACTGATCCTCTAGGAGTGCAACAACCGCGCCTAAAGGTTCAGGTCAAACGACACGCCGAACCGCAGCCGGTCGCGGCTGTTCGCGCCTTTCAGGCCGTGCTGGGAGACCACGATGTGGGCATGTTTGTCAATGTTGGCGGTTTCACCTCAGGAGCCGAGAATGAGGCTCGGGGGCACGTTCAGCGCCCCGTGACTCTCCTCGACGCCGATGACGTGGTGCGCCTGTGGCTGCAGCACCAACAGAACCTTACGCACGAGCAGCGGGCATTGCTTCCATTGACTGCTGTTCACTACCTTGACCTGCCTACATGAAGACCAACGTCCTCTACTACGGCGACAACCTCGACATCCTCCGAAGGTACATTCCCGATGAGAGCGTCGACCTGATCTACCTTGACCCGCCATTCAACTCGGACCGGAACTACAACGTCATCTTCAAGGACGAGTCCGGGCAGAAGTCGGACGCGCAGCTCCTGGCCTTCGAGGACACCTGGCACTGGGGACCCAGCGCCGAAGCGACCTACGCTTTCCTGACCGAGACCGGCCGGCACCAGGGTCGGGTTCCCGACACGGTGAGCACGATCATGGCGGCGCTGCGGGCTGGGATCGGCGAGAACCAGATGATGGCGTACCTCGTGGAGATGGCCGTGAGGCTTGTGGAGCTGAGGCGCGTACTGAAGCCCGTGGGGTCCTTGTACCTGCACTGCGACCCGACCGCAAGTCACTACCTGAAGGTGGTCTTGGATGCCATTTTCGGGCCACGTCACTTCCGCAACGAGATCATATGGAAGCGGTCGGACGCTCACAACGACGCCACACAGGGCGCGAAGCGGTACGGGCGCATCCATGACGTGCTTCTCTTCTACACCCGGGGGGAGCCTTACACGTTCAATACGCAGTGGATCCCGCTGTCAGCAGAGACGGCAGACAAGTGGTATCGCCATACCGACCCGGATGGGCGGCGATACAACCTTGACAATGTGACCGCCGCAAAGCCAGGCGGAGACACCTCCTACGAGTTTCACGGGGTGAGACCACCGGACGGACGCTATTGGGCCTACTCCCGCGCCAAGCTAGAGCAAATGGCGGACGAAGGTCGCCTTGTCTTCACCAAGACCGGCAAGGTCTACATGAAGCGGTATCTCGACACATCCAAGGGTTCTCCAGTTCAGGACATCTGGACTGACATCGCGATGCTGCGAGGCTTCAGCGCATCGAGGGAGCGCCTTGGA
>JAKAWF010000340.1 GCA_021817025.1 bacterium | reverse complement strand
CTGCTCCAGAGCAGCCTGGTGCGGCTGCGCGTCGAGGCCGGCACGGTGGTGATCGATCCCCGCGGGTTCCGAGGCCCGGGACGGGGCGCCTACCTGTGTGCCAACATGGAGTGCTGGCAGGCGGCCCTGAAGCGGCGCGCGCTGCGCCGTGCCCTGGGACTGGACTTCGCGGCCGCCGATCAGACCGTCCTGGCCAGGACTCTGGCGGGTATGATCTCCAGTCCGCCCACCCAGAGCTCGGTGGCATCGACGGCCGGTCTCGCTGAGGAGGAACACTGATAGCCAAGGTCAAGCAGGTTGAGCTGCCCGAGAACCTCACCGTCAAGTCGTTCGCAGGCGCCCTCGGAGTGTCCCCGGCCGAGGTGTCCAAGATTCTGCTCCAGCATCGGATCTTGGCCACCATCAATCAGTCCCTCGACCTCGGCACCGCCCGGCTGGTGGCGGAGCAGCTGGAGGTGGAGTTGTCCGCTCCCGGTGAGGCTGTCAGCGAGGTGGTCGAGCGGTTCTCGGACCGAGCCCAGTTCAAGGCTGACAGCGCGTCGGGCCAGCTACGACCGCGGCCGCCGGTGGTCACCGTGCTCGGCCACGTCGACCATGGCAAGACCAGTCTGCTGGACGCCATCCGGCAGTCGGACGTGGCCTCCAAGGAGGCTGGCGGCATCACCCAGAGCATCGGCGCCTCGGTGGTCGCCCGCGACGGCAGGCAGATCACCTTCATCGACACCCCCGGCCACGAGGCCTTCACCGCCATGCGCGCGCGAGGCGCCAACATCACCGACCTGGCGGTGCTGGTGGTGGCGGCCAATGACGGGGTCATGCCCCAGACGGCGGAGGCGATCCAGCACGTGCGCAACGCCGGGGTTCCGATCCTGGTCGCGATCAACAAGGTGGACCTGGAGGACGCCAATCCGGACCGGGTGAAGCAGCAGCTTGCCGAGCGGGCCGTGGTGGTGGAGGAGTTCGGCGGCGACGTGGTCTGCGTGCTGGTCTCGGCCAAGAGCGGGGAGGGAGTCGACCATCTGCTGGAGATGATCCTGCTGGTGACAGACCTCGGGGATCCCAGGGCCAACCCGGACCGCCCGGCGGAGGCCACCGTGATTGACTCCCAGATGGATCGCGGCCGAGGGCCGGTGGCCGCGGTGCTGGTCCAGGAAGGCACCCTGCGCATCCAGAACCACTTCATGATCGGATCGATCGCGGGGCGGGTGCGGGCGCTGTACGACGACAAGGGCCAGCGCATCGAGAGCTGCGGGCCGGGCCTGCCGGCCCAGGTGGTGGGTCTTTCCGACGTGGCCACAGCTGGTGACAGGCTGGTCGTGGTTGGCTCGGAGAAGGAGGCCCGGGCGGGGGCGGAGGCAAACCTGCTCGCCCATCGGGCCGGGCACAGTGACGCTCCCAAGGTGAGTCTGGCCGAACTGAGCCGCCAGAGCGACCAGGAGGTGCGTGACCTGGACCTGGTGGTCAAGGCCGACACCCAAGGAGCCGTCGAGGCCCTCCGCGGGGCGCTGCTCAAGTTCGCGGATCCGCTGGTGCGGCTGCGCCTGGTCTACGAAGGCGTGGGTCCGATCACGGAGACCGACGTGGACCTGGCGGCGGCCGCGAACGCGATCGTGATCGGGTTCAACGTGCGGCCCGAACCGAACGCGCGGGCGGCGGCCGACAATCAGGGGATCGACATCCGCACCTACGACGTCGTCTACCAGATAACCGACGACATCGAGAAGGCGATTCGCGGCCTCCACGAGCCCACCTTCGAGGAGGTCTTCGAGGGACGGGCTGAGGTCAAGGCGCGGATCAGGGTCCCGCGCAGCGGCGTCATCGCGGGCAGTCAGGTGACCGATGGCAAGATCAGCCGGGGCTCGACGGTGGTCATCCTGCGCGACGGCAAGGAGCTTCAGCGTGCCAAGGTGGAGTCGCTGCGCCGCTTCAAGGACGATGTCCGTGAGGTCGCCCAGGGCTACGAGTGCGGGATCGACCTGGGCACCTACCAGGACTTTGCGGAAGGGGACGTGCTCGAGTGTTATGTGGTGCAGCAGCGAAACCGCTGAGCCATCCCCGCCGGGGGAGGAGACGGTGACTCGCGAGGGCAACAACCCGCACCGGCTGGAGCGGCTCAATGCCCAGCTCCAGCAGGAACTGGCGCTGGCGCTCTTCCGCGATGTCAAGGACCCTCGCCTGACCATGGTCACGGTGGTGGCGGTCGACTGTGCCTCCGACCTCTCCTCGGCCAAGGTCAAGTTCAGCGCGCTGGGCGACGACGCGGCCCGCGCGGAGGCCCTGAAGACGCTGCAGGGGATGCGAGGCTTCCTGCGGCATCTGCTCGGAGAGCGGCTCGAGAACCTGCGCCGAGTTCCCCTGCTGGACTTCCGGCTCGACGACTCGATCGCCTACGGAGTGCGGGTCAACACCTTGCTGCGCGAGCTGGAGGCCGGCCCGCACCGTCGGGGTGGGGCCGGTGGCTGATGAGCTGGGCCGGATTCAGGCCATCATCGAACGGGAGGGTGACTTCCTGTGCGTCGCCCACAAGGACGCCGACGCGGACTCTCTCGGCTCCGCCCTGGCCTTTGCCGACCATCTGATCAGCCGGGGCAAGCGGGCCTACGTCTGGGTGCCCGACCCCCTGCCCATCAACCTGGCCTACCTGCCCGGTTACCGGGAGGTCAATCGGGAGCCGGCTCCCGCGACCGCCGTCGCCCTGGCCTTCGACGCCGGCAGCCCCAGCCGATTCGGCAACCTGCGCTCCCGGCTGGACGCCGCCCCCCTCACCATCCTGTTCGACCACCACGCCAGCAACGACGGCTTCGGCGACCTCAGCGTGGTGGACCGTGAGGCCGCGGCGACCGGGGTGATCATCTACCGGACCCTGCTTGCCTGGGGAGCGGCGATCAGCCCTCAGGCGGCCACCAACCTCTACGCGGCGATCTTCACCGATACCGGCGGGTTTCGCCACGACAACACCACTGGGGCGGTGCTTCGGATCGGAGCTGAACTCGCCGACCTGGGTGCCGACGTCGCCTACGTGGCCCTCAAGAGCTACAAGTCGAGACCGCAGTCGACCCTTCGGCTGCAGGCGCTGGCCGCGTCCGCCGCCCACTATGAGCTGGACGGGCGGCTGATCTGGAGTGAGGTCACCCAGGCCATGCTCCACCAGGCGGGCGCGATCATGGAGGAGACCGAGGGCATCATCGACGTGCTCCAGAGCCTGGACACCATGGAGTGCGCGCTGCTGTTCAAGGAGGATGCCCCTCGCCTGACCAAGGTGAGCGTGCGCACCAGGGGGGATCTGGCCGCCTACGAGCTGGTGGCGGAACTGGGTGGCGGCGGCCACTTCCGGGCCGCCGGGGCCGAGGTCGAGTCGCCGCTGGCCGAGGTCCGGGACCAGGTTCTGGACAGGGCCAGGGCGGCGGTCGCCAGGGGGGTCAGGGTGTGAGCACCGGAACGGTCCGAAGTCCGGCCCGGCGGCAGGGCGGCCCCCCCGCGGTGACGGGAGTGCTGAACCTGGCCAAGCCGGAGGGGATCACCTCCTTCGCCGCGATCCGGGTCGCCAGGGAAGCGCTCCAGGAACGGCACGTCGGCCATGCCGGGACCCTCGACCCGGCGGCCTCCGGGGTGCTGCCGTTGTGCGTGGGCAGGGCCACTCGCCTGGTGGAGTACATCCTGCGCCAACCCAAGACGTATCACGCCCGGCTGCGGCTGGGGCAGATGAGCGACACCGGTGACCTCGAGGGCGAGGTCCATCCGGTGGCCTCCGCGGCCCATCTGACCCAGGCGGATGTGGAGACGGCACTGGGCGCCTTCGTCGGACTGGTGCAACAGGTGCCGCCGATGCATTCCGCGGTGCGCCATCAGGGTCGCCACCTGTACGAGCTGGCTCGGCAGGGACTGACGGTGGAGCGCAAGGCCCGCACCGCCGAGATCCACAGCATTGCGTTGACGAGGTTCACCCCCGGGGAGGTGGCGGAGGCGGAGGTCCAGGTGGTCTGCGGCAAGGGCACTTATCTACGGGTCCTCGCCTCCGACTTGGGGGAGAAGCTGGAGGTGGGCGGAGTGCTGGCCTGGCTGGAGCGAACCGAGTACGGACCCTTCAAGCTGGGCGATGCCGTATCCCTGGAGCAGCTGGTGGCGGCCCCGGACCCGCGGGCACTGCTGCTCCCATCCG
>JAKAWF010000339.1 GCA_021817025.1 bacterium | reverse complement strand
GCTACCCGGCCGCTCCGCCACCATCACCGAGCACCGCGACGCGCCGGTCGCCTCCAGCGCCAGTTGAGCGCCACCCTGCTCCCCGAAAGCGACCTGAGCCGGGCCCGCGACGAGGTCGCCACCTGCGTTAGGGCCGACGGCCTGGGACCGGGCCTCCACCTTCTGACCCTGGAGGCTCCGGAAGCGGCCCGGGAGGCACTCCCGGGAGAGTTCGCCCAGCTTCAGGTGGTGCCGGGCCCGCTCCTCCGCCGACCGTTCTCCTTCTCCAGCGTCGATCCAGGCCGGGGCACAGTCTCCTTCTACATCAGGGTCTACGGCGAGGGGACCAGCAGGCTGGCGCGGCTGGAGCGGGGCTCCGCGGTGAGGCTCCTCGGGCCGCTGGGAAGGGGCTTCACCCTCCCGGAATCGCGGGGATCCTCTCTCCTGGTCGCCGGGGGAGTCGGAGCGGCCCCCTTCCCCCAGCTGGCCAGTCGGCTGCTGGCCCAGGGGGAGCGTGTCCTCTGGCTCAATGGAGCCGCCAGCTCCGACCAGCTGTTCCCTCTGCGCCTCATGCCCTCCGGTCTCGCCGGTTGGGCGCAGGTAACCGATGACGGTAGCTCGGGGCGGCAGGGCATGGTCACGGATGCCCTGCCCGAGCTGCTGGACGGGATGGACCGGGTCTACGCCTGCGGCCCCAATCCCATGCTCCAGGCGGTGGCCGAGACGGTTGGCCGCCTTCGGCCGGAGGCAGAAGTCGAGGTCTCCATCGAGGCGCCCATGGGGTGCGGCTTCGGGACCTGCCTCGGTTGCTCCATCCCCCTGCTCTCCCAGGGGGTCTCGGTGCCCGGGCTCTGCTGCCGTCAGGGGCCGGTCCTGGCGGCAGCCCAGGTGGACTGGGAGGGGCTGCGCCATCAGCCCTCCCACCTGGAGTAGCGGGGTGGCTGGCGAGGTGGTGATCGGCCGGGGGCTCGCGCTGGAGAGCCCGGTGGGAGCCGCGTCCGGGACCTTCGGGTACGGATTCGAGGCGGAGCGGATGGGCAACCTCGCGGGGCTGGGGGCGGTCTTCACCAAGGGCACGACAGTTGCTCCCCGCCCGGGCAACGCGCCCCCGCGGATCGCCGAGGTCCCGGGCGGGATGCTCAACTCGATCGGGCTGCAGAACCCCGGCGTCGAGGTGGTGGCCAGCGAGTACGCTCCCCGCTGGCGGAGGTGGGGCCCGAAGGTGATCGTCAACGTGGCCGGCTCCACCATCGACGATTACGTGCGGGTCTGCCAGCGGCTGGACCTGGTGCCCGAGGTCGCGGGGGTGGAGCTCAACATCTCCTGCCCCAACATCGCCCACGGTCTCGACCTGGGGGTGGACCCCCACGCCGCGGCCGCCTGCACCAGGGCCGTCCGGAAGGTCACCGGCAAGGCGCTGATCGTGAAGCTGACACCCAACGTAACCGACATCGCCGAGATCGGACGCGCGGTCCAGGACGGTGGAGCGGACGCAGTGTCGGCGGTGAACACCTATCTCGGCCTCAAGTGGTCCCACATCCGGGGAGCGCCGGTCCTCCCAGGGTCAGGGATGGCGGGCCTGAGTGGACCAGCGATCAAGCCGCTGGCGCTGGCCGCGGTGGCCAGGCTGGTGGCGGCCCTCAGGATCCCGGTGATCGGGATCGGCGGCATCGCCAGCGCCGATGACGCCCGCGAGTTCCTCGAACTGGGGGCGCGCGCGATCCAGATCGGGACCGCCAACTTCTACCTGCCGGGCATCGCCGCTTCCTGCGCCGCCGAGCTCAGGCAGGGCGCAGGACCCGCCTGACCGCGGCCACCGGACGTTCAGGGCGCCGGCGCAGGACGATGAGCCACCGGGGTCGACCGCCTCTCTGGGTGCGGCGCCTCTGGGGCACCATCCCTGCCGGCCCCACCGAAGTAGTGCGAGCGGCTCCTCGGCGCCGAAGGTCCGTCGAGTCTTCTACGAGCTCACTCGTGTCCCGGGATCTCCAGGACCAGTCGCTGGGCGCCCTTGGCCCGCCGGCGCACTTGCCTGACTCCGGCTCGGATGGAGCTCGGCGCCGACCTCCACTTTGGAAATATACTACGTTGGTGGGTACATTCGGGACGGGAGTGATTTAATGGCAACCATAGGGATCCGTGACCTGGCCAACAACGCCAGCGCTGTCGTTGAGCAGGTGTCTAAAACTGGCAGACCGACGTTGGTCACCCGGAGGGGCCGTCCTATCGCTGCCTTGATCGCGGTGGACGAGGACGAATTGCTGGATCACGTTCTGGCCACTGCCCCTGAGTACCTCCGTTCAATGAGGCTGACCGAAGCCGAAGTCTCCGAGGGCCGGAGGGGGCGACCCCTGGCTGAGGTGGTTGCCGAGCTCGACTCAGGGGCCTGAGACTTGACCAGGACGGTGACCGTCTCCCCTCGGGGGGAACGGGATCTCCGTCGCGTCCCAGTCGGACAGCGACTCGCGATCGTCGAAGGCATGCACGCCCTAGCCGACGAGCGTCCCGGTGCCGAGATCAAGGCGCTGGCTGGTCACCGGGGCTGGTACCGGCTCAGGGTGGGCGACTGGCGAGTGCTCTACCTATCGGACCCTCCCGGCATCGTGATCGACCGCATCGTCAACCGTCGGGACCTGGAACGTGCCCTGGCTACCCTGCCTTGATCTCAAGCCGGCACATCAGTCGGAGATCCAAGGGGACGGTCTGGCACCCCCGGGCCTTGTCCGATTCCAAGCTGCGTCCTATCCTTGCTCCGCTCGCCTGGGTCCCGCAATTTCCTGGCCAAGGAACGGGACTGCGCCATGCCCTGGTAGGCACCAGACGGGGGTGGGTACCGATGATGATGTGCGCGCTCGCGCCGATCAGGCCAGGCTGGGGCGGGTAATGGCGCGCCCACCTGACGGTGGATCCCCCGGCCGGGTAGCGCTGGCTTCCGGCAGTTGGACAAATAATGGCGGTTCTATGCTGGGATATTTGGTGCGGGCGCTGACGCCCGCCTGCTTCCGCCCACGACTCCCGCGGGGGACCCCGGGGTCAGAGAGGCGGTGGAGGGGCGGACAGATCTGGGCACTGCCCCGGTCGGGCCAAGGCCGAGCTCAAGGGATGTCACTCATCCGTTCCGTACTGGCCGGGGATGGACCAGCATCGATGACGCCGGCTTGCCCCGGACCGAGGCCCCAGATGCGGAGATTGCCACGCGGTGCCGAACATCTCCACCATCGACTCCTTCCGGCGTAACTTCACCGCGGCCACGGCGGGCCTGACAGCCTCGCGTCCCGCTTGCGCCCCAACGCCTCCGGATGTCATCGAGGGCGAGGCGACTCCGACGGATCTGGCCCAGGTCGGGCTGGGGCAGTGCCGTGCGACTGGCGCATCGGTCTAGTAGGGGGGCGCACTCATCACCCGGCGGGCGGTGTCGTCGATGCGGCCTCGAGGAAGTCGGCGCCGGTCTGCCGCAGGGGCGGAGGAGTGTGGTGCTCGGCGAACGCCGCCAGCATCGACCAGCACACCAAGGACGAGAATCGCCGACTCCGCGTACCTGCGTGTTCTGAGCCACGCTCTGCCTCGGCGAGGACAACGAAGCTGCGCCCGCGGTCGCCTGCGCTTTGAAAACGCCGCTCGCCACCGGCATGCACGACCCCGCTCAACCCTGGGCGGGCGACGCAGCCGCCTGCCCCGCCAGCGTCGGCACCCACGAAACCGGTTCGCTGGTGCCCGGTTTGGACCTTCACGATCTGGTGCCGCCAGCAGGATTCGAACCTGCGACCCTGGGCTTAAAAGGCCCCTGCGCTACCACTGCGCCATGGCGGCTCTCGGTGAGCGTAGCGCAGCCGGCGCCCCACCCACGAGCCCACTTTGGCTCCAGCCCACAGATGGAAGACTAGAATTCAATGACAACGGGAGCCGATTTGAGGAGCGGGCCGGAGTTTCGGCTCGGGGATGGTGATATGAGCCAGAACGGACACGTCGAGACGGGCACGGCGCGGGTCAAGCGGGGGCTGGCCGAGATGCTCAAGGGCGGGGTGATCATGGACGTCGTCACCCCGGACCAGGCGGAGATCGCCCAGGAGGCTGGCGCGGTCGCGGTGATGGCTCTGGAGCGGGTCCCGGCGGACATCCGGGCCCAGGGCGGGGTGGCGCGGATGAGTGACCCCTCCCTGATCAAGGCGATCATGGGTGCGGTTTCCATCCC
>JAKAWF010000338.1 GCA_021817025.1 bacterium | reverse complement strand
CTTCCACTCTCAGATCCAGCTCCGGCCCGCACCAGAGCCATTGGCCGGGGTGGCGGTACACGCCGAGGCCGGGTCGGCTGTCTCCGAGGTTGTGCACCAGACAGAGCCCAGTGCCCCATCCCTAGAGCCTGCGCAGCCGCTCGTTCCCGCGGTTGCTGCCCGCACCCCCACCACGACCGCGGGGAGCGGACAACCACACCTCGAGTCCGTTAGCCAGGTCCCCGTTCCGGCAAGTCGCAACTCTTTGTGCCCTTGCGGCTCCGGCCGGAAGTACAAGAGGTGCCATGGAGCAACCAGCTAACCTGGGTCCAGGTCAGCAGTCTGTCCGAGCTAACACTGGTTCCGCCGCCGGGCTTACCGCGGTACCGTCCTGACGCCGCCCAACGCGGCGCTCTATTCACGTTGCGTCGTGACCGCGGCACCTACTTGGTCTCCGACTGCGGCCTGGGGGGTTGCGCCGCCGCGCCTGAGGTCAGCAAAAGCCAAAGCCAGCACGATCCCTACCGCGACGATGAAGTAGTAGTCGAAGAAGGCCCACTTCGCCGTCACGAAAGCCAGCAATGTGAGGACTGCGCCCATCAGCAAGGCACCGTCCCACTCCCGCGTTCCCCAGATAGCGAAGGCGCCCAGACAGACCGCCGACACCGAGACTCCAACCCAGCCAGGCAGGAGCGGGCGGCCAAGGTGCGCCAGTAGCCCGTTGATCGAGAGGGCATCCGTTCGCGGCGCGAGCCGCAATTGTAGGAGGACGGTGTCAGCGATGAACTTGCCGACGCCCGCCCAGAGGGCGAAGGGTACGCAGATCAAAAGGGCCACCAGAACCGCCAGGTTGATCTCCCGCCGCGCGTCGCGCCACCACAGCCAGGCGAACACGACGAGCGGCAGCGCCGTCGGCACGGTACATAGTCCCGTCCCTAGTGCCAGAACTGCCCACTGGGGATGTCGCGGTCGCAGAACCAGCCAGAGCGCTACGCCCGTCACGGGGTACACCTCAGGCCAAGCCTGGACAATCATGAAGGGAGAGAACGGCAGGGCGAGGGACAGTGCCACGTAGCGTCCAGCGGTGACGTCACCAAAGTGGCGCCGAGCCAAAACAGCGATGCAGGCGAAGAGCAGCATCATGGCCGCCGCGTTGGCTAGGCGGATGTCACCCAGAAGCCGAAATGGAGCAGCCAGCACAAGCAGGGCTGGTCCATACGGAAAGTGAGCGGAGAGTAGTCCGGGGGTAGTGGTCGGGTATGCCATCCCGTAAGGGTTCAACCCGTGAAGCAGGCGCTCTGTGGATCGCTGTGTGAACCAGAAGACATCGATACCCGCTTGGCCCCATACCATTCGACTGGTGGCGAGCGCCAAGTCGGTTCCGGCGCCGATCGCGGCCATAAGCCGCAAGTGGCGCCCCCGCCCTACAAAGCAAAGGGCACACGCCACCAATGCAAGGACTACTGAAAGGGAGATTTGTGTCGGTGATGGACCGGGGTCGAGTCCGGGGGCGAGATTCGAGAGAGCAAGCGCCGCGACGACGAGCGGCCAGATCCAACTAGGTACCTTAAGCGACTTGACCCGGTGCGCGGTGATGGCCGCTACACCCGCTAGCAGTCCCACCAGGATGGCCAACAGCGCCGCATTGGAAAAGGTGCCCCCTCTCCAGGCACTGCCCAGGGAGATCGCTACCAGCGAAACGAGCGCAAGTCCCTGCCAGAGAGGAACTTCTCCAGTTAGCCGATGACTGAATTGGGCGCTATTGACTGAGTACAGACCGACCCCGACGGCGCGCAGGGAACGCCTTGGGGGGCGCCCGAAGTCGTGCCCAACAGCGCCGTCCCTCACTGATGCGTTGACGTGACGGCGGGCTTGCGCCCGATCACCAACACCAAGTCTCGGCTACGGATCGTCACGCTTGCGTTCCTGATGGTAGGCAGGGTGAGGATCCGCGCGGCAAGATCAGCCGCGCCGCGTGTGCCCTGCAGCCGACGCCCTAAGTACCCTGCCGTCAGTCGCCTCGGGGCGGCCCGCAGCTCAAGGGGAATAAGCCCGGACTCCGTGAGCATGAAGCGCAACGCTCGGGGCGTGAAGTAGGTGAGGTGCATGTCCATGAAGCCCGGCCAGCGGGCACGCAGGACCCGCGCTGCGAGTGCTCCCATGTTCACGGTCACGATAGCCAGTACCCCACCGGGCGCGAGCCAGGCGGCGGCCCTGGTGACGGCTCCCTGAGGGTCGATCAGATGCTCCAAGACGTCCGACATGGTGACGCAGTCCATCGGCGTCGCGGGTCCTGGGTCAGACTCGATCGTGCCCTGGCTGAGATTCAGCCCGTATCGCTTACGAGCGGTTTCCACCGCCCAGGCGCTAGGCTCGATACCAGCTACGCTCCAGCCTCGAGCTCGCGCAGCATGCAGCAAGATGCCGACAGAGGCACCTACCTCGTACAGCTCCCCGGGGGCCCGGTGCCGTTCCACGCGGGATAGAACCCACTCGGCATTTCTCAGCCGGTGCTGTTCTTCCTCCAGGTATGTCGGATCGACTACGGCTTCGTACTCGTGCCGCAGCCAATCAAATGGTGGCGGTGGGGAGTACCCCACTCGGCACCTCGCGCACCAATAGATCTCTGCGTGAGTGCCCACCAGGCCGCTGGTGCAAGCGAAGCGAGCACCACTCTGTCGGCTACTGCGCGGAGTGTTGCTAGCCTCGAAGAGGAGCCTCTGGTTGGCCGCGCCGTCGTGGCAGAGCGGGCACGGAGGTGAAGGGTTCGCCCCTCGGCCCGGATTATGGTGACCGACGCGCAAGCCAGCACTCACGGATGCTGAGGACGACGTAGGCTACCGATCTACGGATACCAATGGATGACGACTCAGGAGTGTACCGGGTGGGGATCCCAACTTCCCGAATGCGGAAGCCACGCTTATGGGCGCCAACCAGCAATTGTGTGTCAAACAGGAAGTCGTCGGAATAGCTTTCCAGTGGAAGCGTTTCGAGCACCTGGCGGGCATACGCCCGCATGCCACTGTGCATTTCGCTGAAGTTGGTGCCGAGTAGCCGGTTCTCCACGAAAGTGGTCAGGCGGTTACCGAAGTACCGATAGTTGGGCATTCCCCCGAGCCTGGGGTCGGCACCACTCGCGAACCGTGACCCGAAGGTCATGTCTGCTTCTCCGGCCAGGATCGGGGCGACCAATGTCGGCACAGACTTGGGATCGTACTGATAGTCCGGGTGCAGCAGAACCACGACAGTCGCGCCGAGCCGGAGCGCCTCCTGGTAGCAAGTCTTCTGATTGGCGCCATAGCCCCCGTTCCGCGTTCGGGTTCTGACGTCCAGGCCGAGGCTGCGGGCCACAGCCACAGTTGCGTCCCGAGACGCATCGTCGACCAAAAGGATGTGGTCGGCCGCGCCTAGAGGCAAGTCCGCCACTGTGGCGCTTAGAGTACGCTCCGCCTGGTAGGCGGGCAGCACCACCACCGTATAGGGGGTCCGAATAGTTGGCATCTGACCTTCCCGAGGGACTCTAGCCGTAACAGGCCGGCGGCTCGCCACATTGTGGCAGGCCGGTGGGCCCGCGTGACACGCCGTTAGCATTGTTACTCGACCGTGACCACTTCGCGGGTGCTTGCCCGCCACAGGGCCAGGTTCCGCAGGCCTCGCCTCCGGCCAGCGGGACCTCGACTTCGGAACCTAGCAGGGTGTTGAACTAGGCGAAGAGCGTGCGGGGCGCCCTCGCGAAGTGGGAGTTCGGGGGATTTTCAGGGTGGGGACGGGGTCCGAGACTGCCCTGGCGAGGGCCGGAAGCCCTGCGGGAAGGCGGTTCGGACCACGGTCCGGGCCCCTCACGCCGCTGCCCCCACCAGCTTGCCCATTCGGACCAGGTTGTAGGCCGCCATCGTCATCTCCACCCACAGCCGGTTCCGCTCCACCCCCTTGTAGCGCAGTTTCCTGCTCATCCCAACCGTCTTGGTCCAGCCGAAGATCTCCTCCACCCGCTTGCGCTTCCGTTGGCTCACCTGGTAGCCCGGAGTGGTCGCCAGCCGGGCCAGGAGCGCGCTGCCCCAGTAGCTCTCCCGCCGGGCCACGTGCGGAGTGACCCGCAACTCCTCACACTCTTCGAGGAAGCCTTGCGTGTCGTACCCCTTGTCCGCTCCCAGGGTGAGGCGGCGGCGCGGCACCCGTCCGCGGAGCCGCTTCA
>JAKAWF010000337.1 GCA_021817025.1 bacterium | reverse complement strand
ATCGGGCGAACCGAGTTCGGGCGGCCCGGTCGCTTGGTCACCACGCCTTCGAGAAGCATTCGCTCCTTACCCGGCCGCAAGACTCAGTCGCCGTTGGCCGTCGCCCCCTGCCGGCCCCTTCGACAGGACGGGGCACGGTCGGCGTTCCTGGTCTCGGGGAGCCGTGCTGGCAACCGTTCCAAACCGCTGGCCCCGATCCGAGGACCCACCGGTGCCCACGCGGCCCACTCGTTCTGCCGCCCTGCGGCCTCGGGTTGACCGCGGCGAATGGGTGTGGCGCAACCTCGAGCGCCACCCGCCCATCCGCCGCCGGTTCCCCAGTCCCTACGATCTGAGGAAGCGCGGCCTTGGCTGCCCGGCCACCCCCGAATCGCCTACCGCGGGTAGTTCAGGGCCCCCTGGAGGGTCCCGAGCTGGCCCGCCTCCTTGAGCAACGTTGCTCTAGGCGCGCACGAATTGGCTCCTGGCCGACGACGAAGCCTCAAGATCGTACCGATCCAGGGTCATGACCTTGTCCCAGGCGGCCAGGAAGTCGGTGACGAACCGTTCCTCCGAGTCGTCACAGGCGTAGTACTCGGCAAGCGCGCGCAGCTCGGAGTTCGAGCCGAACACGAGGTCCACCGCGGTTGCGGTCCACTTCACTTGTCCCGTGTCCCGGCTCCGGCCCTCGTAGAGCTGCGATGTTGACTCGGACGGCTCCCATGCCACGCCCATGTCGAGCAGGTGCACGAAGAAGTCGTTGGTCAGAATCCCCGCCCGATTGGTGAGAACCCCATGCTGGGAATGGCCATGGTTGGCATCCAGAACGCGCAGTCCGCCCACCAGCACCGTCATCTCGGGAGCGGTCAAGCCAAGCAGGTCGGCTCGCTCCACCAGCAGATGTTCCGCGGGAAGGTTCTGGCCGGGCTTCAGGTAGTTTCGAAACCCGTCGAAGACGGGTTCGAGCACCGCAAAGGACTGGACATCGGTCTGCTCCTGCAGGGCATCGACTCGCCCGGGGGTAAAGGGCACGGTGACCTGATGGCCGGCGCTCCGAGCCGCCTCCTCGATGGCCGCGCACCCGCCGAGGACGATGAGGTCAGCCAGGGAGACGCGTCTGCCTCCGGACTGGGCGGCGTTGAAGTCGCGCTGAATGCCTTCGAGCGCTCTGAGCACCTCCGTCAGCTGCGAAGGTTCGTTGACCTCCCACTCCCTCTGGGGCGCAAGCCGGATCCGCGCCCCGTTGGCCCCGCCCCGCATGTCGGTGCGCCGGAAGGTTGCCGCAGACGCCCACGCCGTGTGGATCAGCCGGCGCTCCGGCAGCCCGGACGCCAGAACTGCGCGCTTGAGCGCCGCCACGTCCGCGTCACCCACCAGTTCGTGATCGACGGCGGGAAGTGGATCCTGCCAGATCTGCGGCTCGTGGGGCACCAACGGGCCCAAATATCGGGAGATCGGGCCCATGTCCCTGTGGGTGAGCTTGAACCACGCCTTGGCGAAGGCATCGGCGAACTCCTCCGGATGCTCATGGAAGCGTCTCGCGATCGGCTCGTACACCGGGTCAACCTTGAGGGCCAGGTCCGTCGTCAGCATCACCGGAGGATGCCTCCGCGACGGGTCATGCGCATCCCGCACCATCCCATCGGCCGCCGGGTCGGTCGGAACCCACTGCCGGGCGCCAGAGGGGCTGGTCGTGAGCTTCCAGTCGTACTTGAAGAGGTTGTCGAGGAACCCCTGGTCCCAAGCGACCGGATCGCCGGTCCACGCCCCCTCCAGGCCGCTGGTCCAGGTGTCCGCACCCTTGCCGGCACCGTAGCTGTTCTTCCAGCCCAGTCCCTGCTGCTCCAGTGGCGCCGCCTCGGGTTCGGGCCCGATGTGGCGCTCTGGGTTCGGCACCGCACCGTGAGTCTTCCCGAATGTGTGCCCGCCGGCGATCAGGGCCACCGTTTCCTCGTCGCTCATGGCCATCCTGGAGAAGGTCTCGCGCACATCGCGAGCGGCCGCCAGGGGGTCAGGGTTGCCGTTCGGGCCCTCGGGGTTGACGTAGATCAGGCCCATCTGGACCGCGGCGAAGGGGTTCGCCAGCTCGCGGTCGCCGCTGTATCTTTGGTCGCCCAGCCACGTGTCCTCTGGACCCCAGTAGGCGTCCTCCTCCGGTCCCCAGATGTCCTCACGACCGAATCCAAAGCCGAAGGTCTTGAACCCCATGGACTCCAGAGCGCAGTTGCCGGCGAAGACGATGAGATCCGCCCAGGAGAGGCTGCGGCCATAGCGTCGCTTCACCGGCCAGAGAAGGCGGCGCGCCTTGTCCAAGCTGACATTGTCCGGCCAGCTGTTTACCGGCGCGAAGCGCTGGTTGCCCGTCCCTCCCCCACCCCGGCCATCGGCGATCCGATAGGTGCCGGTGTCATGCCAGGCCATCCTGACGAACAGGGGCCCGTAGTGGCCGTAGTCGGCCGGCCACCAATCCTCGGAGGAGTTCATCACGGCGAAGATGTCGCGCCGGAGTGCCTCGATATCGACCTGGGCAAACGCCTCCCGGTACCGGAAGGCTGACTCCAGAGGCCCCCGACCGGCCGCGTGCTGGTGCAACACCCGGAGGTTCAACTGGTTGGGCCACCAGTCCTGGTTTGAGCGCCTGCCCATCAGGTTGGTGGGGGGCAACACGGGGCACCGACCTTCGGTCCGGTCATCGTTCTCGGACATCTCGATCCTCCTATTCATCCACCGCAGTGCTCGTCATGCGATCACGCGACTTCGCGGGTGAAGTGCGCCTCTGGAACGGCGGGGCCCCGACGGCCAGGCGGCCCTCCTCCAATTGGCAGGTGGGGCAAATCCCCCAGTAAGTGACCTCGGCCTCGTCAAGCAGGTAGCCCTGGCTTTGGGAGGGGTTGAGGCACGGAGCCTACACGACCGCGCAATCCACGTCGTCCACAGCGCCGCATCGGCGGCACACCACGTGGTGGTGGTTGTCGGCCACCCGCAGCTCGTACAGGGGTACGCTGCCAGCCGGCTCGATGCGGCGGACCAGTCCCGCCCTGAGCAGGTCCGCGAGCACGTTGTACACCGCTTGGGGAGAGACAGCGCCGACCGCCGCGTGGACCCTGCGGATCACGGTGTCGGTGTCCGCGTGGGACACCTCACCCAGCACCCGGAGCACCGCCACCCGCGCCACGGTGACACGGAGTCCGACCGCACGTAAGGCAAGGGACTGCTCAGCACCTGACCCAGCCACGGCTCTGTCCGTCATGCAGGGCAATCCTAGATGGACACATGCCTTGGAGTCAATCGAGTTTTGGTGCGGCCCCAAAAATGGGCCGCTCGGAGCGGGCCGGGCGCTCAGCCGCCGTCGGGGAGAGCGTGCGCGAACCGGCCGAGGTGGGCCAAGGGTCCTGGGGCACCTTCGGAGCGATCCGGAACGTGGCTCGGATTCCCCGGCAGGAGCGGTAGCGGTCTGCTCTCCGCCAGCTCCACACGGCCTGGGCGAGGCACGGCGGATGCCGCTGCCCTTCCCCCACCGACGAGGTCGCCAACCCCGGGGCAGCAACACGTGGAAGGACGCATTGCCCCGCCTGCCGCAGGGGACGATTCTGCGTCACCATGGGCGGCAAGCGACGCTGAGACCGGGCTCGCCCAGAGGCGAGCCTGCCGGAGGGAAACGGCGGAGCTTGAGGGAGAACAGGAGAAGGTGGAGCGACAGGATCCAGATCCAGGTAGGTCTGAAGTGGGCATCACCCTGCTCGCCTGCCAGTTCACCATTGAGCGGATCACGGTGGGCTACTTCGGCCCCGGCCCTGCCTCCCCCGCCTTGAGAAGTCCAGCCACGGCCGGGTGGTCGATTCCCTGGTCATAGATCCGATCACCCTCAGCGGCGGTGTTGTCCGCCGCCGCACCACGTGCGAAACCACAAGCGCTTCCGTAGGGCATGGTGCCGGAGCGTGGCGGCCACAGCCCTACAGGCCGCGACTAGTCAGCAGCAGGGAATCGACGAGGCGCCGACGGTTCGCGCCAGTGCGCCGAGTGTGTGCGCCTGGGCGAGGAGCTGAGGCATGGTGCTCACGGGGACACTGCCCCGGTAGCGCACCTGTCCAGAGGTGCCGACCAGGATGTATAAGTCCGGGGTCCCGGTGGGGTCGTACGTCTCGCTCAGAGCCTTGGAAGCGACTCCCCAGACCCAGTCAGGGTGGCTGAGCGCTCCGGGGGCGGCCG
>JAKAWF010000336.1 GCA_021817025.1 bacterium | reverse complement strand
CCGGGAAGTGCGATCAGGTCGGGAGCCATCCAGCCACGCTGCTCCATGATCTCGAGCAGCGCTGTCTTCTGGCCCTCGATCCGCAGTGGGTTGACCGAGTTGACCAGGTACAGCCCGAATTCCGAGGCCAACTCCAGCAGGGCCGAGAAGGATTGATCGAAGGTCCTGCCCACCTCCAGGATCAGGGCTCCGAAGTCTAGAGCTTGGGCCAGCTTGGCCCGGGAGACAGCGCCCTCCGGCACGAACACGACCGAGCGGAGCCCGGCCCTGCTGGCGTAGGCGGCCATCGAAGAGGAGGTGTTGCCGGTGGATGCGCACGCGACCACCCCTCGACCCAACCGGACCGCCTCGGAGATGGCAACCGTCATCCCCAGGTCCTTGAAGGAACCGGTGGGGTTGGCGCCCAGGTGCTTGACGCTTAGCCCGGCGACACCAGCCCAGGCTGCCGTGGAGGGAACCTCCGGCATCGGCGTGCCACCCTCCTGGAGCGTGACCGGGGGAGAGCTGCCGAAGTCAGGCAACAGCTCCCTGAACCGCCAGACGCCACTGCGATCCTGGGGAGCCCCGGACCTATGGCGCGATCGCCAGAGGTCCCGCCAGTCGGAGTTGGGCTCGAGCCGGTACGAGAACTCCAGCAGCCCTCCACAGCTGACGCAGCGGGTGGCCGCCGAGTCGCGCTCCGCAGCCACCCCGCAGCCCGGTTCGCCACAGACCAGACGACCGGTGGTCATTTGAACTCCAAATGGGATGGGTTGGCAGTTTGGGGGCGGTCCAATCCGCTCCTCGCCGGACCCTGGACGTCAGGACGACTCAGCGGCGGGTGGAAGCGGCCGTGACAGAAGCGGTGGGACAATGAGCCAAGGTTATCCGTTTGGGGCAGGGTGGACGGCGGCCCGGCACCGCGACCCAGGATTGGTGGGACGGGATCCACGGTTCGCCGCCCCCACTCGTCGCATCTTCGCAAACCGCCCGCCTGACCGCCCCAGGGCGCCGAGGGACCGATCGCAGGAGGGAGCCAGAAAGATGTCAGTCGTGGATGAGCTGCTGGCTCACAACGCCAGCTACCAAGCGTCGTTCGACCAGGGGGACCTCCCTTCCACTCCCTCCTTGCGATTGGCCGTCGTCGCCTGCATGGATGCGCGCATGGACGTCCTCAGGATCCTTGGCCTCCGTCCCGGGGAGGCGCAGGTGATCCGTAACGGCGGCGGCCTCATAACCGACGACGTCATGCGCTCGCTGGTGGTCTCGCAGTGGGTCTCCAACACCAAGGAGATCCTGCTGCTCCGTCACACCGACTGTGGCATGACCAAGTTCGATGAGCAGGAGCTCTCCGAGCGGGTGGGGCAGCACGCCGGCGGGCCTTTGCGATATTCGCTAGGAAGCTTTGGCAACTCCGAGGAGGATCTCCGAGCTTCGCTCCACGCCTTGAGAGAGGCGAGGGAGCTTTTGCACCGGGACCACATCCGCGGATTCCTGTATGACGTCAGCAGCGGTGGGCTGGCGGAGGTCGGCTGAGGGCCGACCTGCGTAGCCGCCGCCCGACGGGCATGCTATGCCGAAGGCGGCTGTGGGGCTCCGTGGCAGCGGGCCTTTCCTCGGGCGCGGGAGCGACGGTCGGTGAGTCTCTAGCTGCGGCCGGGCGCCTGGATGCATCCAAGTCATGATGGTCGGGTATGGGGTGCGGAGGGCGCCCCCGGCGCGGGGCTGGTCCCCCTGCTCACGGACCGTTGCGCTGCTGCTCGAGGTCGAGGTGGGCAGGTGGCTGCAACCAGGTGAGATGGGTCGGTGTTCCGACCATGAGCAGGTGGGAACCTGTACCATGACCTTGCGCACAACTTCATACGCTGGGGTGCCCTCGGGCTGAAACAAGGGAATCCGGTGTAAGCCGGAGCGGTCCCGCCACTGTAACCAGCCGCCGCTTCACGACCCTCGCCAAAGATGTGGCGGAACGCGGCGCTGGGAGCCAGATACCTGTCCCAGCCGTTTTGGGAGATGGGCTCGACCATCCCGGCCCGTTGCGGCGGGGCGGTCCGAGGTTCGTCTCCTCACCCGAGGAGGTGGTTTTGGATCCGGAGCAGCTGGCCGAGAGGCGGGCGGCCAAGGCGCGTAGACGGGGGCTGCTGCTGGTCTTCACCGGGAATGGCAAGGGGAAGAGCACTGCCGCCTTCGGCTTGGCCCTGAGAGCCACCGGCAACCGCATGCCCGTGAAGGTGGTTCAGTTCATCAAGGGCGCCTGGAAGACCGGGGAGCGGGAGGCGATCGCTGCCCACCTGCCGGGGATTGCGGTGGAGGTTGGCGGTAAGGGCTTCACGATCGAACGCCTGCGCAACCGCCGAGTCCCGATCCCCGAGCATCAGGCTGCCGCCGAGGCCGCCTTCGCGATGGCCAAAGAAGCCGTCAGTTGTGGAGATTACGAGATGGTTATCCTGGACGAGGTGCTGGGAGCCGTCAATGCAGGGCTGGTCAGCGAGGTCGACCTCTTGGAACTCGCTCAGTCGCGACCGCCTAAGCAGCATCTGGTGCTGACCGGCCGCGCGGCCAGCCCGGCGATCATTGCGGCGGCTGACCTGGTGACCGAAATGGTCGCAATCAAGCATCACTACGCGGCGGGAATCCCTGCCCAGCGAGGGATCGAGTTTTGAGCCGTCTGGTCCTGATCAGCACCGCTGACACGGATCTCATGACCCTGGCCAAGGCCAGTCGCCGGCTTCCCCAGGGCTACGGCGATGTCGTTCTCCTCAACCCGGCCCGTTTGAATCGAGAGGACATCGATCGGCTGATCGAGGGGCTGCCCGAGACCTGGGCGGTCGGTTGCCGACTCCTGGGCGGTCGCCGGGCATTCGAAGTGGGGTTCGACCTCATCCGCAACGCCTGCATCAGGGCTGGCATCGGGTTCCTGGCATGGCCGGGTGAGCGGGGCCAGGACCTGGAACTGGAGACTGCCAGCACCGCTGCGCAGGAAACGGTCGCACGCGCGGGCGGGTACTGGGAGCACGGCGGTGTCGAGAATGCCTACAACCTACTCCTCGACCTCAGCGCCCGGCTGCGGGGCACAAGCTGGCCCGCTCGCGAACCGCAGGTCATGCCCTGGCACGGGATCTATCGGGATGGCGCCGTCATCGGATTGGATGAATGGCAGCGCTCGCGGCGACCTGGGCGTCCGGTGGTGGCGGTGGCGTTCTACCGGTCCCATTGGATCAGTGGCAACGTTGACTTCCTCGACCGGCTGATCCTGGCCCTTGATGAGGCCGGGGCTGAGCCACTTCCCTTCTTCGCCTATTCCCTGCGAGATGGGGGTGCCCACGGCCTGCCCGCCGCAGTCGCCGAGTGTCTTCTGGACGGTGGTGATCCCGTGGCCGACTGTCTGATCATGACCCTCAGTTTCTCCATTGCCCACGTCTTGGTCGATGGAGCGACGGTCGCCGATGACTGGTCGGCGGAATGGATGGACCGCCTCGGCATTCCCGTGTTGCAAGCTCCGATGTCCACCAGTCCACGTGCGGCGTGGCAGGGCAGCCCTGCAGGGCTGAGTCCGATCGATGTGGCGATGCAGGTGGCCCTGCCCGAGTTCGACGGGCGAATCACCGGACCTGTCTTCTGCTTCAAGGAGGAGATTGACGGAATCGTCGCCTACACTGCGGATCCCGAACGGACCCGCGCGGTGGCTCGTTTGGCGGTCAGCCTGGCCAGACTCCGCCACAAGCCCAACTCCGAGAAGCGGCTGGCGATAGTACTGAGCAGCTATCCGACCAAGAACGCCCGCATCGGGAATGCGGTGGGGCTCGATACTCCTGCCTCGGCACTGGTGTTGCTGAGGGCACTGGCGCAGGCGGGCTATGACGTTGGCTCCCTACCCAGCAGCGGGGATGACTTGATCCATGACCTGATCGAGGCCGGTGCCTATGACCGCGAGTACCTCACAAGGGAGCAGATGGTCGGCGCCGCCGCGCAGCAGTCGTTTGCCAAGTACGCCGCCGCCTACGGTGACCTGGCGAGCTCGATCCGGGAGCGCATCGAGGCCAGTTGGGGGGCTGCCCCGGGCGAGGTCTACACCGACGCTGAGACCGTCTATTTTGCGGGGTTGCGGTTCGGAAAGGTGATCCTGTGTATCCAACCACCCCGTGGCTTCGGGGACAACCCGATCGCGATCTACCACGATCCGACTCTGCCGCCCACTCATCATTACACCGCCTT
>JAKAWF010000021.1 GCA_021817025.1 bacterium | reverse complement strand
ACGCCCTGGCAGGGGGAGGCCAGCCGGCACGCGACGGTGCTGCTTCCGGGCCGGACGATTGCGGAGAAGGCCGGTACCGTCACCAACACCGAGGGTCGGGTCCAGCGGGTCCGGGCTGCGGTTGAGCCCAGGTTCGCCTTTCCCTCGGACCTTCGCATCCTCGGAGATCTCGCCAGCGGCTTGGGCTCTGACCTTGGGGTGCAGCCGCTCGCCGGTCCGGTGTTCGACCTGCTGGCGGCTGCCGTCCCGGCCTACCGGGGCTGTCAGGCCGGGCTGCGGGCTCGTTGGGAGCGAGGGACATGAGCCCGGCGGCCACTTCCATCCTGCTGGCAGTGGTGGTGGCGGCGGTGAAGGGGCTTCTCATCATCATCGTCCTGGCCACTGGCTTCGCCTACCTGACCCTCACCGAGCGCAAGCTGTCGGCTCGGATCCAGTTGCGCTACGGGCCCAACCGGGTGGGGCCCTTCGGGCTCATGCAGCCGGCGGCCGACGCCGTCAAGCTCTTTCTGAAGGAGAAGGCAGCCCCTGAGGGCAGGGACCACTTCCTGTATCTGCTGGCGCCGGCGCTGGCGGCATGTGCGGCTCTGTTCGCCTTCTCGGTGATCCCGGTGGATCAGACGATTTGCATCGGCGGGACCCATGGCGCCGGCCCCCTGTCGGCGGCCTGTCCTGGGGGCTACCCGCTGCACTGGGATCTGGCTCACCTCAACGTGGGCCTGCTCTTCATCCTGGCGATCACCTCGCTCGGGGTCTACTCGATCTTTCTGGGTGGCTGGGCCAGCAACTCCAAGTACTCACTGCTGGGGGCACTGCGGAGTTCCGCGCAGTTGATCAGCTACGAGATGGCGGTCAGCTTCGCCCTCATCGGCCCGGTGCTGCTGGCAGGTTCGCTGAACCTGGAGACCCTGGTCACCCAGCAGCACTCCCTGTGGTTCGTCTTCCTGCAGCCCCTGGGCTTCCTGCTCTACTTCACCGGTGCCTTGGCGGAGACCAACCGGCTCCCCTTCGACCTGCCGGAGGCGGAGTCGGAGCTGGTGGCGGGCTACCATACCGAGTATTCCGGGATGCGCTTTGGGCTCTTCTTCATGGCCGAGTACATCAACATGATCACGGTGTGCTCGATCGCCACCGTGATGTTCCTGGGGGGCTGGATGGCACCCCTTTTCTTCCTGCCCAACTGGCTCGGCCCGGTCTGGTTCGCGGGCAAGGTGGCCGTGTTGATCTTCATCATGATGTGGGTGCGCTGGACCTTCCCCCGGCTGCGCTACGACCGCCTGATGCAGTTCGGCTGGAAGGTGCTCCTGCCCCTGGGCATGGCGAACGTGCTGCTCACCAGCGTGTTCGTGGCGCTGCACTGATGGCCATCCGGTCCGGGCGATGAGGTGACAGGTCATGTTTCGTGAGTTGATCGGGGGCTTGCGCATCACCATGCGCGAGATGACGACCAAGCCCATCACCATCCAGTACCCAGAGGAGCAGCGGCCGGTGCCGCCCAGGCATCGTGGCCATCACATCCTTCACCGCTATGACAATGGGCTCGAGAAGTGCATCGGCTGCGAGCTCTGCGCCGGCGCCTGCCCGGTTGGCTGCATCTATGTGCAGGCGGCGGAGAACGACCCCCAGCGTCCGGTTTCCCCAGGGGAACGCTACGCAGTTCGTTACGAGATCAACCTGATGCGTTGCATCTACTGCGGCTACTGCGCCGAGGCGTGTCCTACCGAGGCCATCACCCTCGGCCCGCGCCTTGATCTCGCCGACTACAAGCGTGAGCGTTTGGTGGCGACCAAGGACGACCTCCTGGAAGCCTGGCCGGGCTTCCGGCCGATGGAGCAGGGGGTCGCGGACGGGCGGGGAGCCCCTGCCCCGCAGCCCAGTCCCCTGGGGCCGGGCTCCAGCCACCAGGGACCGGCCGGGTCAGCGCCCGGGCTGAGACCGCCGATCCCCGGGTCCCGCCAGAGTGGGGGAGGGGCCGCACCCGTATGACGGTCGTCTTTGGGATAGCCGCGGTGCTGGCCTTTGGGGGCGCTCTGGGCGTGGTGCTCAGCCAGCGCACCCTCTACTCGGCCCTCAGCCTGGTTCTGAACATGGTCTCGCTGGCGGTGTTGTTCCTGCTCCTGGACGCTCAGTTCCTCGCCGCGGTGCAGATCATCGTGTACGCGGGCGCGGTGATGGTGCTGTTCGTGTTCATCATCGCCCTGCTCTCGCCGGGGGCCGAGGAGCGGGTGCGGCCGCTGGAGTTGCGGATGCTGCTGGGTGGGGTCATGGCGGTCGTCTTCACGGCCATGATCGGACGGCTGGCTCTGAATGGCATCACCGTCACCGCCAACGGTCGATTCCACGGCGGCTTGGGACCATTCTCCCCGAGCCTGGTGAACGCCCACGGACAGGTCCAGACCCTGGGAGAGCAGCTCTTCACCACTTACCTGCTGCCCTTCGAGGTGACCTCGCTGCTGCTGTTGGTGGCGGCGGTGGGGGCGGTCTACCTGTCCAAGCGCCGGAGGCCCAACCTGTGACCGGGTTGTTCCCAGGCTTCCTGATCCTGTCGGCCGCGATGTTCTCGGTGGGCGCGGCAGGGGTGCTGGTGAGGCGCAATCCGCTGGTGGTGTTCATGTCGATCGAACTCATGCTCAATGCCGCCAATCTGGCCCTGGTCACCTACGCCCGCTACACCCACACCATGGCCGGTCAGGTCTTCGCCTTGATCGTGATCGCGGTGGCGGCCAGCGAGGTGGTGGTGGGGCTGGCCCTGATCACCGGGGTGTACCGGAGCGGGCACAAGCTCAACCTCGACGAGCTCAGCGAGATGAGCGAGTGAGCCGACCATGAACCCGACCTCCATCTTCGTCCTGAGCGCCATCATCTTGGGCCTGCCCACGGCTGGGTTTGCGGTCAACGCCCTGACCATGGGGCGCCTGCCCCGCCGCCTGGTGGCATGGATGGGGCCCGGGGTTGTCCTGGGTGCCTTCGTGGCCACCTTGATCACATTGGTGGACATGCTCCAGCAGCCGGCCTCGTCCCGGGGGGTCACCGTGGTCTTCTGGCATTGGCTCAACGCCTCGGTCGCGGCTGGGCACGGGGTGCCGGCGCAGGCGGGTCTCAACGCCAACTTCAGTGTGCGAATCGATCCGCTGTCGGTGCTGATGATGCTGGTGATCACCGGCATCGGGGGCCTGATCCACGTCTACAGCGTCGGCTACATGGCCGAGGACCCCAGCTTCAATCGCTTCTTCGCCTACATGAACATCTTCATCACCAGCATGTTGCTGCTGGTGATGAGCAACACCCTGGTGTTCCTGATCATCGGCTGGGCGATGGTGGCGTTCGCGTCCTACGCCCTGATCGCCTTCTGGTATGAGCGCCGCTCGGCGGTGGTGGCGGGCCGCAAGGCCTTCGTCACCCAGGTGATCGGTGACGTGGGCCTGGTCCTGGGCGCTTTCCTGATTTTCCTCAATCTGCGCGGCCCCCAGGGCCAGTTGTTGCACACCGTGAACATGCAGACCATCTTCGCCAACGTCGGACCGGGGGCCCACTTCCACAACGGACTGGGGCCGGTGGGTGGCGGCATGGTGACCGCCATCGGGCTGCTCCTCTTCCTCGGGGCGGCCGCCAAGTCCGCCCAGTGGCCTCTTCACACCTGGCTGCCGGACGCGATGGAGGGCCCCACGCCGGTGTCGGCCCTGATCCACGCGGCGACCATGGTGACCGCCGGGGTCTACCTGGTGGCGCGCTTCCATCCCATCTACCAGCAGGCCCCGGTGGCGGCGGGCACGGTGGCGGTGATCGGCATCGGCACGGCCCTGATGGCGGCCATCATCGGCTGCACCCAGTACGACATCAAGCGGGTGATCGCCTACTCCACCATGAGCCAGATCGGACTCATGATCTTCGCCGTCGGAGTGGGCGCCTACTCGGCCGGGATGTTCCAGTTCCTCACGCATGCCTGCTTCAAGGCGCTGCTGTTCCTGGCTGCGGGCAACGTCATCCACGCCCTCCACGACGACCAGGACATTCGGGTCATGGGAGGGCTGTCGAAACGGATGAAGTGGACCTTCGGGGCCTTCGCGGTGGGGGCCCTGGCTCTGGCCGGTATCCCCATCTTCGCCGGCTTCTTCAGCAAGGAGGAGCTGCTCAGCTCCGGCCTGGCTCTGGGGCCGGCGGTGCCCTGGCTGTGGGTGGTCGGCGTCAGCGTGAATGTGCTCACCAGCTTCTACATTTTCCGGGTGGTCTGGATCGCCTTTCGAGGCCAGCCCCGTTCGGAGCACGCCGAACACGCCCACGAGGCGCCCCTGGTCATGCTGCTGCCGGTGATGGTGCTGGCCCTTCTGTCCACGGTTGTCGGGTTCCTCAATGTCGACTTCGCGGGTTTTGCTCCGATCACGCTGTTCTCCGCCTTCCTGAAGCCGGTGTTGGGGGTCCCGGCCGCGACCGCGAGTGACACAGCCGGTGGACTCGCGCTGCTGGGGGGGGTCTTGCTGAGCCTGCTGGGCGTCGGGATTGTCTGGGCGGTCTACGGACGGGGGCTGGTCTCCCGGGAGTTGATCCCGCGCTACCTGCCCTGGCTCTACCAGCTCTCCTTCCACAAGTTCTACTGGGATGAGATCTACGATGCGGCGCTGGTGCGGCCGACGGTGATGCTGGCCGGGGCGGTGCGGAGAGTCATCGAGCCGGACGTGGTTGACGGGGCGCTGGCGGGGGTGAGGGACTCGATCGGCACCCTGGCGGACGACTTCCGCACCTTTCAGACGGGCTTCTTGAAGGACTACGCGATGTGGTTCTTCTTCTTCGCGGTGGTCGGGCTCGTGATCCTGGGACTGAGGCTCTCGTGAACTGGCCCATCCTGACCGTGCTGCTGCTGGTGCCGGTGGCGGGCGCGCTGGGGTTGCTGGCGCTGCCCGCGGCTCGGGCCCGGGCCATCCGGCTCACCCTGATCGCGGTGACCGCGGTGACCCTGGGGCTCAGCTGCGTCCTGCTGGTTGCCTTCCTGGCGGTTCCCAGCCCGGGAGCCTCCAAGCTGACCGGGACCGCCAACGGGCAGCCCCTGTCTCAGGTCCACTCACCGGTCAGCTTCCAGTTCCAAGAGCAGGTGAACTGGCTCCACAGCGCTCCCTCTCTGTCCCAGGCCCACCCGGCCTTCAACGAGGGCAACAACGCCTTCAACCAGGCGGGTCCGCCCCCGATCAACTTCTCGTACCACGTGGGAGTGGACGGACTCTCGGTCTGGCTGATCGCCCTGGCCGGCCTGCTCTTCCTGATCGGGGCGGTGGTGCTCAGCCGCAAGGAGGAGCGGCTGAGAAGTTTCGCCGTCTTGATGCTGCTGTCCGAGGCAGGCGTGATCGGGGTGCTGATGTCCCTGGATCTGGTCCTCTTCTACTTCTTCTGGGAGGCGGCGCTGATCCCGCTCTACTTCCTCATGATCGGCTGGGGCGACGGGCGGCGGGCGAAGTCGGCGCTCAAGTTCATCATCTACACAGTCGCCGGCAGCCTGGTCATGCTGCTGGCGATCATCGGGGTGTACTTCGTCACGGGGGCTCAGACAGGGGTCTACACGTTTGATGTGCCGACTCTGATCGCGGCCCAGTCGTTCGTGCAGAGTACCCACGCCACCATCTTCAGCCTGTTCGGCCATAGGGTCGCGCTCCTCAACGCCCAGGACTGGCTCTTCCTGGCGTTCGCGCTGGCGTTCGCCATCAAGGTGCCGCTGGTGCCATTTCATGGCTGGCTGCCGGATGCCTACACGTCGGGGAAGACGCCGTTTCTGGTCTTCTTCACGGGGATCGTCAGCAAGCTCGGCGCCTTCGGGTTCATTCGCTACAACCTCACTCTCTTTCCCCAGGCGAGCCACGTCTTTCAACCGCTGATGATGGGTCTGGCGGTGGCCAGCATTCTCTACGGGGCGCTCGCCGCCCTGGCTCAGAGCGACCTCAAGCGGATGGTGGCCTATGCCTCCATCAGCCACCTCGGCTTTGTCGTCCTCGGCATCTTTGCCCTCAACGTCGATGGGCTGAACGGGGCCATCATCCAGATGGTCAACCACGGCGTCATCATCGCTGCCTTGTTCATCTCCGTGGGCATTTTCGAGGCCCGCTTCGGGAGCCGCAGCCTGCGCGATCTGGGGGGGGTGGCGAAGGTCATGCCGGTCATGGCCGGAATGTTCTTGGTGGTCGCGCTGGCCGGGCTCGGGATGCCGCTCATGAATTCGTTTGTGGGCGAGTTCCTGATCCTGCTGGGGGCCTTCCAGGTGTCGCCGGCCTGGGCGGTCGTGGCGAGCCTGGGGGTCATCCTGGCCTGCTGGTACATGTTGCGCATGTACCAGGGCGTGACCCAGGGGCCGTTGCGGATTCCGGGAGCCAGCGATGAGGGCGGCGTCGCCGCCGCAGTCCGGAGACTCGGGCGGGTCGACCTTGGTCCCGTGGAGATCGTGGCGCTGGCGCCGCTGGTGGCCCTGATGATTTTCATCGGGGTCTACCCGGGGCCGATAATTCGCGACAGCCGTTTCAGCGCTGATCAGTACATCCAGGCCGCCAACCGGCCCAGCGGTTCGGTTCCCGTGCTCTCGGCGACCAGCGCTCGAACGATCGGCCCAGCTCGCCGGGCGGGGGGCGGGAGTTCTTGATGCCCGCCACGCTCACCCTGCCCCCCTGGTTCCCACTCCACTTTGTGTCGGCCACCGACCTGGTAGGCATCCTGCCGGTCCTCATCGTCGGCGGCGGCGCGGTGCTGGTGCTCTTGGCGGATCTGGCCGTTCCGCGGCGCGGCAATCTGCTCCTGCCGGTGCTCTCCGGGGTCATTCTCCTGGGCGCGCTCGGGACGGCGATCGGGCAGTGGGTCGTGCACGCCACCAATCCGGTGGTCTTCAACGGCGCCTACGCCGGCGATCGGTTTGCCCTCTTTGCCGACTTCGTGGTGCTGCTGACAGCGCTGGCGGTGATCGGCCTGAGCCCCGGCTACCTGCGCCGGCGGGGCATGGAGGAGGGGGAGTACTACATCCTGCTGCTGGCGTCGGTGACGGGCATGCTGGTGCTGACCGGGGCGACCAATCTCATCGTGATCTTCCTCGGAATCGAGTTGCTGTCGATTCCTCTGTACGTTCTGGCGGGCTTTGCCAAAGACGAGCCGCTGTCGCAGGAGGCGGCCATGAAGTACCTGTTGTTGGGGGGGTTCGCCTCCGGCTTTCTGGTCTACGGGATGGCGCTCATCTACGGCGAGACCGGCCATACCGGGCTGTCCGCAATCCACCACCAGCTGCTCCAGGGGGCGCTGACCCAGAGCTTCGATCCCATGCTCTTGGCCGGGGTCGCCCTGGTGGCAGTGGGGCTGTTGTTCAAGGTGTCGGCGGCTCCCTTCCAGTGGTGGACGCCAGACGTGTATCAGGGGTCTCCGGCGGTGGTCACGACCTTCATGTCGGTCGCCACCAAGGTGGCCGCCTTCGCAGTCTTCCTGCGTTTGTTCTCGGCGACCCTGGCGCCCTACCGATCCGAGTGGGAGGTCCCCATCGCGGTGGTGGCGATCATGTCCATGATCTTCGGCAACGTGGTGGCGGTGGCGCAGACGTCGGTCAAGCGCGTGCTGGCCTACTCCGGAATCGCCCAGGCCGGCTACATCCTGATCGGGGTGGCCGTGGGGCGGCCGGACGGCACCCAGGCATCCCTCTACTACCTGGCCGCCTACGCCTTCATGAACACCGGTGCGTTCGCGGTGGTGACAATCCTCAGCCATCGGGGCGAGGACTGTGACCGCTACTCCCAGCTGGCTGGGCTCTGGCGCCGGCAACCGCTGCTGGCGGGGCTGATGGCGCTCTTCATGCTCTCGCTCGCGGGCTTCCCCATGACCGTCGGCTTCTTCGGCAAGTTCTTCCTCTTCTCCGCGGCGATTCACGACGGTCAGCTGCCGCTGGCGGTCTGGGGGATCCTGACCTCCGCCGTCTCCCTCTTCTACTACCTGCGAGTGATCCTGGTCATGTTCACCCCGGTCACCGAGGCGGAGGGCGACACCACCTTTGGCGTGGCCGGCCTGTCGATCGACGGGGGAGCGGTGGCATCCTCGGCTTCGACCGCGGTTGGGATCCCGGCCGGGGTGGTGGTGGTGCTGGCTGGAGCGGGGACTCTGGTGCTGGGTATCTTCCCGGCCCTGGTCTACACCCTGTTGCAGAGCATCACCGTTGTCCACGGCTGACCGGAGCGGGGCGGGCCGTCTCCCGGGGCTGGTGAGCCTGGTGATTCCCGCCCACAACGAGGCGGAGAACCTGCCCAGGGTTCTCCGGGCAGCGCGGACAGTGCTGGCGGCACTGGGCGACGACTACGAGATCGTGCTGGTGGACGACGGCAGCACCGACGCCACCGTGGCGGTGGCGCGGGCGGAGATGGGGGACGAGGTGGCGCGGCTCCGGGTGGTTACCCACTCCCGCAAGTCCGGCTACGGCATCACCGTGGCCGACGGCCTGAGGGCCGCTCTGGGGCAGTGGGTCGCCTTCATGGACGGAGACGGCCAGTTCGATCCGATGGACCTCAGGCTGCTGGCAGAGCTGGCGCCGTCGTCGGATCTGATCGCGGGCTGGCGGCGGCGGCGTGCCGACCCCTGGCACCGCTCGGTGGTGAGCAACACCTTCAACCTGCTGGTCCGCCTCCTCTACGGGATCAGCTACCGCGACGTCGACTGCGGCTTCAAGCTGATGCGGCGCCAGGTGCTGGTGGCGTCGGCCCCCCTGCTGGCAAGGTCCGCCCTGCTCAACACCGAACTGTATTTCAAGACCAAGCGATCCGGGATGAGGGTGGCTCAGGTGGGGCTCACCCACCACCCACGGCTGGCCGGGGTGCGCTCCGGGGGGCGCCTCCTGCCCATCCTGCGCGCTGTCCGTGAGCTGGTGCGGCTGCGGATCAGGCTGGCCCGGCGGTGGTCGCCACCCGCCTGACCTCCGGTGCGCTCATGTCGCCCGCCTCAGGTCGCCGACTGGAAGCTCCTCAAGGTCATTTCCAGCCCGTCCTCCAAGCCGACCTCGGCGTGCCAGCCCAGCTGGCGTGCGGCCCGCGAAGGGTCCAGGTAGTTCGACCTGACCTCGCCGGGTCGGCCGTCCATCCGCACCGGCGGGCTGGCGACGCCCGCCAGCCGGGCCAGGGTGGTGGCGACCTGGTTGATGGAGGTGGGCACCCCGGTGCCGATGTTCACCGCGCCCTGGTAGGAGGCGGTCAGCGCCAGCAGATTGGCGCGCGCGGCGTCTCCGACGTACACGAAGTCCCGCGTCTGCCCGCCGTCACCCGTGATCTGGGGCGGTTCGCCGGCCACCAGCCGGCGGCAGCTGATGGCGACCATCCCCGCCTCTCCGGTGCCGTCCTGATACGGCCCGTAGATGTTGCCGTAGCGCAGGGCGACAAAGTGCAGCCCGAAGGTTCGCTGGAACATTCCCAGGTACGTCTCTCCCGCCAGCTTGGCGGCGCCGTAGGGAGCCAGGGGCTGGGCCCGGTCGGTCTCACGACTGGGCAGCCGGCGGGCTCTGCCGTAGATGGCCCCGCCGGAGGAGGCGAACACCACCCTGCGGCAGTCCGCGTCGACCGCCGCCCGGAGGACCGCCACGGTTCCTACGACGTTGTTGAGAGCGTCGGCGGCGGGGTCCCGCAGAGAACGGCTGACGCCGCCCTGGGCGGCGAAGTGGATCAGGGCATCGGGCCGGAAGTCGCCCAGCGCCCGGCGCGCTTCGGGCCCCGCCATGTCGCGCTCGACCAGGGTGGCCTCGGGCGGGACCGGCTGGCCGCAGCGGTGCCGGAAGTCGTCCACCACCATCACCTGGTGGCCGCGTTCCAGCAGCAGCCTGACGGTGTGGGTGCCGATGAAGCCCGCACCCCCCGTCACCGCCACCCGAAGCAAGCCACCCTGCGAGGTCACTTCGAACCATGTTAGCCGTCCGGACCGGCGCGGGGAGGGTCGCCGAGGACTCTCAGCGCGGTCTCAGGGCCAAGCCGGACAATGGCCCCAGAGTCAAGAACCGCGGGCTCGGCTGGGCGGCAGGGACCATCGGTGGCGGTTTGCGCTTCGCCTGGCCGGTCCTGCCCTGATTGGAGTTCAGCCTGGTTTGATCCGGACCACTGCGGCACCTCCCCGGCGCGCCCGCGCGGCGGGGCGACTGGGAGCCGCGCTGACTGGCGGCGGCAGACGATCCCTGTGGTGGGGGCTCCTTCTCTACGTCCTGGTGCGGGTGCCTTCGTGGTTTGAGCCTCACTGGTACACCGACGAGGCCGGTTACGCGACCACCGCCTGGATGTCGACCCACGGCAAGATCCTCTACCTCACGGTCTGGAACAACAAGCCGCCCCTGCTGTTCTGGATCTACGACGTGGCGCTGGCCTGGTTTGGGCCCACTGAGCTGGGCCTGCATCTGCTCTCCACCGCCGCTGGGCTGCTGACCCTGGTCGCCGTCTGGAAGCTGGTCCGCGAGAACTGGGATGGCCGGGGCGCCTGGGCTGCCCTGACCGCGGCGGCTCTGCTGCTCGGCCTCCCCCTCCTCAGCGGCGACCTGGCGCTGCCGGAGAACTTCCTGATCGCCCCCGAGGCCTGGGGCATGCTGTTCGTGCTCCGGGCCGCGCGCAGCGAGCCGGGGCGGCGCCGGTACCTCTGGGCGGCCCTGGCCGGGGTGCTCTTCGGGCTGGCCTGTCTCATCCAGCAGACTTCGGCCGGGCCGTTCCTGGCGGCAGCGGTGTTCCTTGCCGTCCAGCCCAGGAGGGGCGGGATGAGGATGGCTGGGCTCATGGTCCTGAGCGGAGGCGTGATCGGGGCGGTGGGCCTGGCGCCGTACGTGCTCTGGGCTGGGCTCGGCCACGTCTTCTACTTCCTGGTCGGCTCCTACCAGGGCTACACCGCCAGAACCCTGCCGCTCGGGATCCTCACCCTGTTGCCGAGGTTGCTGGCGGGCCTGCTCCTGCTCGCGGGGGTGGTGGCCGCGCGCCGCCGCGATCCCAGGATGGCGCTGCTCTGGTTGTGGCTGGCGGTTGAGCTCTTCACCTACATGCTCCCCAATCGCGCCTATCCCTTCCACCTGCTCCCGAGCGCGGTCCCGCTGGCGCTGCTGGTGGGTCGGGTGGGCTGGCCGGGCTGGTCACGGCTGGGGCCCGCCAGGTGGTTGACGCTCACGCCCCTGCTGGCCTCGGTGGTCACCAGTGCCACCATCTGGATGGTGATGTTCGGCGGGGGGCTGTCCCAGGGATCCTTCTACACCGCGCCCCGGACCCTCTCCTACTACCAGATGTTCCTGGGCCGGGTGACGGGGTCGGTGTCCCCTCTCCAGTACCAGAGCTACTACGACCTGCGGGTGCCAGCCGAGCGCGCCGCGGCGGGCTGGGTGCAGGCGCACCACCTGCAGGGGGCGACCGCCATCGTCTGGTCGTCCGACGCCTGGGCGTACCTGCTGGCGCCGCTCACGCCGGTGCTGCCGGCGCCTCCCATCTACAAGGACTTCGACTGGCTGGGGCAGCAGGCGCTCATTCGAAGGACGGTGGCGACGAGACCGGAGCTGATCGTGGTGACCAAGCACGCCTTGGCGTCCTTCGGACCGATTCAGAGCGTGCTGGATCGGTACTACGTGCGGGTGGAAGCCTCTGCGGATGGGGCGGTCTGGCTGCTGCGGAGCGACTATCAAGCGGCCCTGCACCGACCGCCGGGAGGGTCGGGGTGAGCCAGCCAATGGGGCCGGGCCCTCGACCCGCTGCCACTCGGTAGGATTCGAGGAAGTGGGTTCCCGACGGTTGCGGATGCTGGCCCCGGGCGTGGGCCTGCTGCTGGTCCTCGGGGCAGCGGCGATCGCCACCTCCAGTTCGCCGGCGCACGCGCGTGACGCGGCTCGACGGCAGGACCACCCCACGACCTCGGCGGCGGCCTTGTTGTCGCAGCGCCTGGAGGCGGCGGCCGCGGGCTTCATGCAGCAGTTGCAGGAGCGTGACTATGGGGCCCAGTGGTCCGAGCTGGCGCCCGCCGCCAGGGCGCTCTGGCCGTCGTCGGCGGGCCGCTCGGCGATGCTGGGGGCCAAGTTCACGGGCAGCGCCACCATCACCTCGTACAGCCTCGGGGGTCCCCAGCCCGCCCCCGTCTGGATCAACCCCGAGGACCCCGCCCAGAGGATCGCGGGCGGCTATCAGGTTCCGGTGGCGGTCAGATTCGCCGACCCCTCGTCGCTGATGCCGGCCGGGGTGGCGGCCTTCTACCAGCAGTTGCGTTTGACCCTGGTCGCCACCCAGGCGACCTCCCCGCAAATTCTGGGAGAGGGCCCGGCGAGCTTGGACGCACCCGTGATCGAGCCGGTCCACCCCCCTTCGGTCACGGCCGGGGTGCCCATTCTCATGTACCACGTGGTGGCCCCGTTTCCAGTCCCGGCGCAGTGGAACAGCGGTTACGGATATCGATTGGAGTACGGTCTGACCGTAACTCCCGGCCAGTTCGCGGCTCAGATGCAATTCCTGGCCTCCAGCGGGGCCCATTCCATCTCCCTGACGCGTCTGGCCGACTTCCTGCTGTACGGCCTGGCGCTGCCTTCGAAGCCGGTGGTGATCACCTTTGACGACGGCCGTGAGAGCCCCTACCAGAACGCGGTGCCAGTTCTGACCCACTATGGGTTCACGGCCACCTTCTTCGTCCCCAGCGGCCTGGTGGGCAAGTTCGTCACGGTGCGCGGGGGCCTGAACCCGCAGCACTATCTCAGCTGGCCCCAGATCACCACGCTCGCCCAGAGCGGATTCTGGGTCGAGGACCACAGCCTCTACGACAACGTCGCCCTCTGGGGGCTGCCATCGGGAGAGGTGTCCCGGCTGGCGGGACAGACTGCTGCGGCGCTGGAGCAGCACACCGGCCGCGCGGTGCAGTTCATAGCCTACAGTGGAGTGTGGCCTTACCCCAACGCCGCCCAGGCGGGGCCCTCCCAGCGGCTGCTGTTCAGCGAGCTGGGCGCCCTGGGGTACGTCGGAGGAGCCGTCGACTCCCGGATCGATTCGGACAGCCAGAGTACCGCCGGGCTCTGGCAGCTGGGCAGGGTGAGAATGAACCCCAATGAGTCGGGCAGCGGGCTGGCTCCCTGGATTCAGTGAGTGCGGTGGAAGGCAAGGGGGAGGAGGGACCCAGCCGACGGTAGCTGACCGCTGGTTCGCCTCGTCAAAGATCCATCACGGCTGCGGCTGCCGGCTGATCGAGCCCAAGAAGCTAGCCCCGCAACTTGTCTGCGCAGTGACGGGTGAGCTGGTCGACGGGGACAGCAGCGCGGCTCAAGACCTCCGTGACTGGCCGGACCGTGCCAGTTGTGGCTCAGTTGGAACCACCGCCCCGTTCGCTCCCGGGCCGTCCTCAGACGGTACAGGCGGCGGTTCGGATGCCGACGCATTCGGCACCTGGAGAGCGGATGCAAGACCACTGCCTCGGCGGTGTGCGTTCCACGGCGAGGCCAGAACCAACCCCGGCAACGGGAGAGTTATGCGGCTAATCGAAGATGCTGGTCCGCCGATCCTGTGGAAAACGCAGTCGGCCGGTCCGTTGAATGGCCAACCGGGTCTGCTTCCGGAGGATCTCTTCGTGGCGACGGACCTTGGCGGCCACGGCCTCGAGGGAGTGGCGGAGCCGGTCGATTTGGACGGTGCGGCCAGTAAGGGTAGGGGCATCCTCGCGATGGCGGCGGTGCTCTCGGACGATGGCGTTGGGTTCCTCATGTCGGTAGATCCTGGTCCGGCCGATCCCGGTGCGCGCTGGGACGAGGTCGACGGTGATTGCTGTGCCTTCGGCGAGCAGCTCTCGGCAGGCCCGCTCAACGCGGGCGACTCGCTCCTCGCTCATATGGCCTCCGCCTTCTGGAGGACCTGTCGCCACACTGGCTGCGGGAGATCGACGTCTTCTTGGAGACCTACAAACAGCTGGAGGATCTGAAGGAGGTCTCGGTGGGTGGCCGGGGGGTGCGTGCGGCCGCGTTGGGGGCGATCCTGGACTGCCGGCGCCGGCTCGAGGGAGCCCCCCGGCCTGAGCCGCGCTTCGGACCGGGTGTCTATCATGGATGTCGATCCAGACGGCTGTAGCCGTCCGCGCCCACATAGGGGGAGGTGCGATGCGCAAGAAGGTTTCGGTCATCGGAGCGGGGAATGTCGGGGCCACCACCGCCCAGCGCCTGGCGGAGTTGGACCGATTCGATCTGGCCTTGGTGGATGTGGTGGACGGGCTGGCGGCCGGGAAGGCGCTCGACCTGTCCGAGGCGGCGCCGGTGGTGGGATACGACACCAAGATCGCCGGCGGCACTGACTACGCGATCACCGCGGGCTCCTCGGTGGTGGTGATCACCTCCGGGCTGGCTCGCAAGCCGGGCATGAGCCGCGACGATCTGATCAGCGCCAACGCCAAGGTGGTGGGAGCGGTCACCGAGGAGGTGATGCAGCGCTCTCCCGACGCGGTCCTGATCGTGGTCACCAACCCGGTCGATGCGATGACCGAGCTCACCCTGCGGGTGAGTGGCCTCGACCGCTTCCGGGTGATCGGCATGGGCGGGGTCTTGGACAGCGCCCGCTTCCGGCACTTCCTGGCAGTCGAGCTCGGGGTCTCGGTCCGCAGCGTCGAGGCCTATGTCCTGGGTGGCCACGGCGACTCGATGGTGCCGTTGCGAGGGGTCACGAACATTGCCGGAGTCCCGGTGGGCAAGCTGATCGCCCCGGAGCGACTGGAGGAGATCGTGCAGCGCACTCGCGACGGTGGGGCTGAGATCGTGAAGCTGCTCAAGACCGGCAGCGCCTTCTATGCGCCGGCCGCCGCGAACGCGCAGATGGTGGAGGCGATTCTCGGCGACAGAAAGCAGGTGCTGCCCTGTGGCATTCGGCTCGCCGGCGAGTACGGCATCTCCGGGGTGGTCCTGGGGGTACCGGTCAAGCTGGGGGCCGGCGGCGTGACCGAGGTGGTGGAGGTGGAGTTGTCCGCGGTGGAGAGGGCCGAGCTCGAGCGCTCCGCCCAGGCGGTGCGGGAAGTGATGGCGGTCCTACCCTGATGGGAGCGGCGCTCGCCAGTCCAGCCGCCGCCGATGTCAGGCGCCAGGACCGCTGGTGGCTGTACCCGGCCAACGTGGCGGTCTGGCTGACAATCTTCGGGATCTACAGCCTGTGGACCATCGTCTTCTTCCACAGCGACCAGTTCCACCAGTACCTCTCGCCGTTCTACTCGCCCCAGGTGGCGATCGGGAGGACCCCACTCTCGCCCGCTCTCTTCATCTTCTACGTGCCGCTGGGCTTTCGGGCCACCTGCTACTACTACCGCAAGGCCTACTACCGCTCCTTCTTCGGGGATCCTCCCGGCTGTGCGATCAAGGAGCCCAACCAGCTGGCGGCACTCTCACCCACCGGACGCGGCCGGGCCTATCGCGGCGAGAGCCGCCTGCCCTTCATCCTCAACAACCTCCACCGGTTCTTCGTGTACTTCGCGGTGGGGTTTGTGGTGGTCCTTTGGATTGACGCCATTCAGGCCTTCTCCTACCAAGGTCATTGGGGGATCGGCCTGGGCAGCGTGATGATGCTGGTGAACGTGATCTTCCTGACCGGGTACACCTTCGGCTGCCACTCCCTGCGCCACCTGATCGGAGGCGGGGTGGACTGCTTCAGCTGCGTGGTGGCCGGCAAGCAGCGGCATCAGGCGTGGCGCGGAGTCAGCTGGCTCAACGCCAGGCACTCGACCTTCGCCTGGGTCAGCCTCTTCACCTTGATCTTCACCGACTTGTACATCCGCCTGCTGCAGTTCGGGGTCCTCCACGACCCTCACCTGGGATTCTGAGGGAGCTGGCATGACCGTCGAAGCTTCCTACGACGTTCTGGTGCTGGGGGCCGGAGGGGCGGGCATGCGGGCCGCCATCGCGGCGGCGGAGCAGGGTTGCACCGTGGGGGTGGTGTGCAAGTCGCTGCTGGGCAAGGCCCACACCGTGATGGCCGAGGGCGGGATCGCCGCCGCCCTGGGCAACCTTGACGCGGAGGACTCCTGGGAGGTTCACTTCGGGGACACCCTGCGGGGCGGCGCGATGATGAACAACTGGCGCATGGTGGAGCTGTTCTCCCATGAGGTCATCGACCGGGTCATCGAGCTGGAGCAGTGGGGTGGGGTCTTTGACCGGACCCAGCAGGGACGCATCAGCCAGCGGGCGTTCGGGGCGCATTCCTGGCGCCGGCTGGCCCACATCGGAGACCGCACCGGGCTGGAGCTGATCCGCACCTGTCAGGACCGGCTGGTGCACACCGAGGGAATCACCGTCCACATGGAGACCACCCTCACCCGGCTGCTGAAGGACGGGGACCGGGTGGCCGGAGGCTGCGGGTACCAGCGGGCCACCGGGGAGTTCGTGACCCTGCGCGCCAAGGCGGTGATCCTCGCCACCGGGGGCTGGGGCCGCATGTACCGGATCACGTCCAACTCCTGGGAGGGGACCGGCGACGGCGCCGCGATGGCCTACGAGGCCGGCGCCGAACTCAAGGACATGGAGTTCGTGCAGTTCCATCCGACCGGGATGGTGTGGCCGCCGGGGGCTCGGGGAATCCTGGTCACCGAGGCCGTCCGGGGCGAGGGGGGCATCCTGCGCAACAGCGTCGGCGAGCGTTTCATGGAGCGCTACGATCCCATCAAGAAGGATCTCTCCTCCCGCGATGTGGTCGCGCGATCCATCTTCAAGGAAGTGCAGGCGGGCCGGGGGTCGCCCCATGGGGGGGCGTTCCTGGACGTGACCCACCTGGGGGCGGAGACGATTCGCCGGCGGCTGCCTTCCATGTATGAGCAGTTCCACAGCCTGGCCGGGGTGGACATCACCAAGGAGCCGATGGAGGTGGCGCCCACCATCCACTACACCATGGGTGGCATCAACGTGGAGGCGGAGACGGCCGCCACCACCGTGCCGGGCCTGTTCGCCGCCGGGGAGTGCGCCGCCGGGCTGCACGGAGCGAACCGGCTGGGCGGGAACTCCCTCGGCGACATCCTGGTCTTCGGTCGGCGGGCGGGGGAGGGAGCGGCTGACTACGTCAAGTCCCATCCCGAGCTGCCCGCCGTGAGCGCCGCGGAGATCGAGACCGAGCACCGGATCCTGCTCCGGCCGCTGTCTGGAGGTGAGGGGGAGGACCCCTTCAAGCTCCACCGCGAGCTGCAGGACGTGATGCAGTCGGGGGCCGCGATCGCGCGTACGGAGCAGTCCCTGCAAGAGGCCCTGGAGCTGATCCTGGAGCTGCGGGAGCGAGCCGGGAGGATCCGGGTTCCCGGTGACTCGGCCTACAACCCCGGCTTCAGCGGTGCCCGGGACGACATCTTCATGCTCACGGTCAGCGAGGCCATCGTGCGCTCGGCTCTGGAGCGCCGGGAGAGCCGCGGCTCGCAGTGGCGGCTCGACTACCTGGAGCGGGACGAGGAACTGGGCAAGGTCAACCTCATCACCCGCAAGGGCGCGAGTGGGCAGATGGAGGTGGTTCGAGTGGTCCGCCCACCCATGCCGGCCGAGCTCCTGAAGCTGACCGAGGGGCAGACCAGGGTGCCGGCCACCGCCGTCGCGGATGCCGCCGACGCCAAACTGAGGGCAAAGCACAAGGGGGCGCCCCTGCCCAAGGTCGAGCCTTCGCCAGACGACGAGCACCCCCGGAACCTGCGCATCAGCTACGACGACGGGTTGACCGATCGGCAGGTGAGGATGCGGGTCTGGCGCGGCCACGCCGAGGGCGGCGCCTTCGAGCTGTTCCACGTGCCTCAGATCGAGGGGATGGTGGTGCTCGACGCCATTCACTGGATCCAGGCCAACGGCACCGGTGACCTGGCCTGCCGCTGGAACTGCAAGGCCGGCAAGTGCGGTTCCTGCAGCGCCGAGATCAACGGCAAGCCCTCTTTGATGTGCAAGACCAGGGTCGACGAGGTGCTGGAGCTAACCAGCGAGATCGTGGTGCAGCCCATGAGGGTCTTTCCCAAGATCGAGGACCTGGTCACCGACGTGAGCTGGAACTACGAGGTCAACCGCAGGATCCAGCCCTTCACCCCAGCTCCGGGGGACAACGCTCCGTTCCTCATCCAGCAGCGGGACATCGAGCGCGTGATCGAGCAGCGCCAGTGCATCGAGTGCTTCCTCTGCCAGGATGTCTGCCACGTGCTTCGTGAGCACGACGACATGGCGAAGTTTTTCGGACCGCGGTTCATGGTGCGGATGGCATCTCTGGAGATGCACCCGAAGGACGTGGCCAAGCGACTGCCCCAGCTCTACGGCGAGGCCGGGCTGGCCATGTGCAACATCACCAAGTGCTGCACGGAGGTCTGCCCGGAGCACATCAAGATCACGGACAACGCCATCATTCCGCTCAAGGAGCGGGTGGCGGACCGTCACTTCGATCCGATTCGAGGAGTGCTCTACCGGCTGAGGCCGCCGAGCAAGGGTTGAGAGCTGCCCCCTGCCCGGCCCTTGGGGAGTGGGCTTGGCAGGGGGTGTGACAGCGTCTCAGGCAGCCGGCTCCGCCTCGCGGACGATCACGATCGGCACCGGGGAGTGGTGGCTGCACTCCTGGCTCACCGAGCCCAGCAGGAGCGCCTTGAAGTCGCCGAGGCCGCGCGAGCCCACCACCAAGAGATCGGCTCCCTTGGCCCTCTCCACCAGGATCCTGGCCGCCTGGCCCTGGAAGACCTCAGACGTCATCTCCAGCGCGGGAAAAGCGGCCCTGACCTCGGCCCGCCCAGCATCGATTGCCTCCGTGGCCGAGTCCTGCATCGCCTGCACAACCTCGGAGGAGGCGATGTCGTAGGTGGCGGAGGGGATGCTCCAGGCGGCCACAAGTTCCAGCGCGGCGCCTCTCAACAGCGCCTCCTGGCAGGCCCAGCGCAGCGCTGCCAGCGCGTGTTTGGAGCCGTCGATTCCGACCACGATCCTTGCCACTTGAAACCCCCTCCATATTCAGCCCGGGTGTCTTGGACGACGGGCCTGAACCGGTCCCACCCCGGCCGGTCGACTCGTCAGATCCTGCGGTTCATCATAAAGCGCGGCATCAGTTGCCGACTGGTGGTGGGCGGTGGACCGACGCGGGCCTGCCTGACGGAAGTGGGGTCACCGGACGGCATCGGAGGCGGTTGGGAGCCCGGGGTCCGGCCCTGACAGCCCGGGTCAGACCAGCTGGCGCGCGGCTTTACCGGTCTCCGCAGAGGCCATTGCGTGCTGCTCGGGAAAGCGCGCCATGGGGTGAGCGGTGAGGCCGGCTGCCATGGCGGTCCCGATCTCGCCAATCAAGTCTGCCGCATGGATGCCTACCGTCCAGCCGCCTCACAGCCGCAGGCTGGCGGGGGCGAGGAAGAGCCTTGTCTCGCCTTCCGTCTCGGCCATCCGGATACGCGCCGCCGCCCGCGCCGATGGTGATTGGGTCGAGGTCCACGATGACCTCGTGCCGCTCGTCAACCGCGGATGCCAGCACCTGGATGCCGCGCTGCCAGCCTGCGACTCCCACCCAACTGCAGCTTCCGCGGCCTGGCGATTGCGGCCATGTTGAGTTCGTGCCATCTCTCTCCCTGGGCCGACTGCACGTGCGAGTCGGACGCAGCGCCTCTTCAACATTGTGTCCGGATCGAAACCTTGGTCCCTTTCTCGATCACAGCGCGAGAATGGACTGCACTGCGGTGTAGGCGGCCACGGCGACCAGGAGCCAGACGAACCATCGCGTCAGGCGCGCCGCGGGCACCCTGCCCGCGATGCGGTTCCCCAGGAGGACTCCGACCACGCCCGCCAAGGTGAAGGGCACGGCCACCCGCCAGTCGACGCTCTCAGTCGGGAGCCTGAAGGCTAGACCCTCGACGGAACTGACCGCAATCACCAGCAGCGAGGTGCCCACCGCAATCGGCATCTCGTAGCCGAGCGCCAGCACCAGCGCTGGCACGATCACAAAGCCCCCTCCGACCCCGAAGAATCCGGTGAGGAAGCCCACCACCGTGCCGGCTGCGACCACCCGAGCGATCTGGCTGCTGCGGGTGTGGGACAGCCATGGTCTGGGCGCACCGACCGGCCGCGCGGATGGATGGAATCCAGCGGCGTCGGACCCAGCCGGCGCTCCCCCGATGGCGGTTGGAACTGCGGAGAGGGGCTCGGCACTGGCCGGCGAGGACTTCGCAGGTTGCCGCACATGCATTCGCCAGGCGGCAACTAGGATTAGCCCGGAGAAGGCGAGCAGTAGAACATCCCCGGGAATCTCACGATTGAGAAGTGAACCCACGAACGAACCGCCGATTCCCACGATCCCAAACGCCAGACCGGGCACGAGGCGGACGCGTCCCGCGTGCAGATGGCCGAACATTCCGACCAGCGCGGTTGTGCCCACGACCACCAGCGATGTGGTCGTGGCCGCCTTGGCTTCCTCCCCGGCGCCGTAGACGAGGGCTGGCACCGCCAAGATGGACCCCCCTCCGCCGAGGGTACCCAGCGACAGCCCGATGAGGAATCCCAGTGGGGCCGCAGCGGCAATTCGCCCTACGCCTATCACAGCTAATTGGGTGCCGCGCATCTGGCCCCCGACCTAGGCGACAGCGAAGCGGCGGATCCACTGCGTCCCCAGCAGAACCGCCAGTCCACCAAGCTCGGGCCGCTGCTCAGTCAAGTCTGGATGAGCGGGCGAATAGACCACTGTGGGCCCGGCTCGACCATGGCAAGGGCGACAGTCCCAGATTCCGGGTTGCGAAGGCTGGGTCGCTGCGGCGTTCTTGTCGGGACCAACTTGAAGGTCACTATAGGGGCCAGAAGGAACGGACCTTCTCCTGCATGGCACTGAGCTTGCGCTTTGACCTCGGCGAGGGTATCAGGCGGCCTTCTTGATGGCGGGGTGTCGGGGAGCTGGGCCGCGCCGGCTACCCTTGGGCCTTCCGGGGCCAGCCGGACAGGGCGCGGCGATGTCGTCGGCCGGATCGGCATGAGGACCGCCGTACCATGCCCTCAGCGAGGCCCGTCGACTCTGCCCTCTGCCCTAAGATCTGGGTGCGGCCGGGGCGAGACCTCACGGAGTTTCTGAATCTTGGACAGCGTGCCAGTTCACGTCGACGCTGGCCCGATCCGGGGGGCACGGGGGGAGGGCCGCCCCGGGCATGGGGACTTGGCCGTCACTGGCGGGGATCATTCGCGCCCATGGCCGCGATGACGCCGGTGGCCGGCGGTCTCAGCAGCGCCGAGGCGGCCCGGCGCCTGGCTGCCAACGGGCCCAACGCGATCCCGGAGGTCGGGCCCAATCGTCTCAAGCTGCTGGCCGGCAAGTTCTGGGCCCCGGTCCCCTGGCTGCTGGAGCTGGCCGTGGTGTTGGAGCTGATCCTGGGCGACTACGTCCAGTCGTCGGTATTCGCCATCCTGCTGATCTTCAACGCCGTGCTCGCCTTCACCCAGGAGGGACGTGCGCAGGAGGCGGTCGAGCTGCTGCGGCAGCGGCTGACGGTGACCGCCAGGGTGCAGCGGGACGGGGCTTGGACCCAGGTCCCCGCCGGAGAGCTCGTGGTCGGGGACCTGGTCCACGTCCGCCAGGGAGACCTGGTCCCCGCCGACCTGAAACTGGTCGACGGAAGGGTGGAGCTCGACCAGTCGGCGCTGACCGGAGAGTCGCGAGCGGTCTCCGCCGAGGCGGGAGCCCCCGGGTACTCGGGCTCGGTGGTGGTCAGGGGCGAGGCGAGCGGCGAGGTGGTGGCGACTGGGACCGCCACCTTCTTCGGGCGCACGGCCGAGCTGGTGAGCACCGCCCACGCCCCTGGGAACATGGAACGGCTGATCTTCGGGATCGTGCGATCCCTGATCGGCCTGGCTCTGCTGGTCGTGGTGATGGTCATCGCCGACGGCTTCGTCCGCCATCTCTCGCTCCACGAGATGATCCCCTTCGTGCTGATCCTGGTGATCGCCTCGGTACCGGTCGCCCTGCCCGCCACCTTCACCTTGGCGACCGCGCTGGGCAGCAAGGAGATGTCCCAGCGGAAAGTCCTCGTCACCCGCCTGGCCGCGATCGAGGACGCCGCCAGCATGGAGGTCCTCTGCACCGACAAGACCGGCACCCTGACCCAGAACACCCTGACCGTGGAATCGCTGCGGGCGACGGCCCCCTTCGACGAGGCCGGGCTGCTGATGGCAGCGGCCGCCGCCAGCGACTGGGCCACCCAGGATCCGCTCGACCTGGCCATCCTGGCGGTGGCGCAGAGCCGCCATCTGGGGCCGTTGGGTACGCGGATCAGCTTTGCTCCCTTCGATCCGGCCGCCAAGCGCTCGGAGGCTACGGTGCAGGGCCCGGAGGGGCCGATCCGGGTCGTCAAGGGAGCACCCCAGATTGTCGGCCAGATGACGGGCGCGGACGAGGGCGCCCTCCGTCAGGATGTGGCCCAGATGGCGGCCACCGGAGCCAGGGTGCTCGGGGTTGCGCAGGGTCGCCCCGATGGCACGCTGCGGATGGTGGGACTGCTCGCCATGGCCGACCCACCCAGAGAGGATGCGGCTCGCTTGATCGAGCACCTGCACGAGCTGGGCATCCGGGTGGTGATGGTGACGGGAGACGGCCTGGCTACCGCCGCGGCGATTGCGGACAAGGTGGGAATCAAGGGCAGAGCCGCCCTGGGCGAACTGCTGCGAGATGGGGCGGCGAGCCCGCGACGAGGGTCTGGGAGTGGCACCGCGGACGGAGCCATCCCCGCGGTGTCGCTGCGCCCTTGGGAGAGAGACGACTGGTACGACGTCTACGCCGAGGTGCTGCCCGAGGACAAGATGCGCCTCATCGACAACCTTCAGCACGCCTCGATCGTGGTTGGGATGACCGGGGATGGGGTAAACGATGCCCCCGCACTGAAGAAGGCCGAGGTCGGCATCGCTGTCGCCAGCGCCACCGACGTGGCCAAGGCCGCCGCCAGCCTGGTCCTGACCGATCCCGGCCTGGGAGACATGGTGGCGGGGGTGGAGGTCAGTCGACGCATCCACCAGCGAATGCTGACCTACACCCTCAACAAGATCATTAAGACCCTCCAGGTGGCGATCTTCCTGGGCTTCGGGTTGGTGGTCTTTGGCAAGTTCGTGACGACCCCGACCCTGGTGGTGTTGCTGTTGCTCGCCAACGACTTCGTCACCATGTCGCTGGCGACGGACCGGGTGCGCTCACCACGTCACCCTGAGCGCTGGACGGTGGCGCCTCTGATAGCTTCGGGCCTGGGCCTGGCGCTGCCACTGGTGCTGCTCTCCTTCGGCCTGTGGTGGTTCGGAACCGCCGAGCTGCATTTGGACCTGGCCCAGATGCAGACCCTGGTATTCCTGTGGCTGGTCACCTCCGGGCAGGCCACGGTGTACCTGGTCCGGGAGAGGCATCACTTCTGGCACTCGCGGCCCAGCCGCTGGCTGGCCATCAGCAGCGGAGCTGACCTGGTGGTGGTGCTGTCGCTGGCCTGGAGAGGTTGGCTGATGGCTGCGATCGCACCGGTGGACCTGTCGGCAGCTCTGGGCGCGGCCGTCGTGTTCTTACTCCTGGGCGACCTGATCAAGGGCTGGATCTTTCGTCTCGCTGGCCTGCGGCGGTAGCGTGACCACGAAGCCGGTCTCCGACCCGCCGCTGCGCAAGGGAGCCGCGCCAGCGGTTCGGGCGCGGCATGGCGCGCGCTCCCGCGCGATGGCGTGGTCACGGTCGTCTGCGGAAACTGGCCGACGAAGGTGATCATCCGCTGACTTGGCGCAGACCAACCTCAGATCGGCTCGCCAACCGAGGGAGTGGGGGTGGCTTCTGCGGCTGCTGTCCGCGCGGCAACCACCTCCGCGATCCGTGCCGGGGAGAGGTATCGCTTGGCGATGAGCGCCCCGCCCCGGTACTGCAATTCC
>JAKAWF010000335.1 GCA_021817025.1 bacterium | reverse complement strand
CGATCGGGAGCTGGCTGGAAGAGGAGGTGCGCCAGGGGCGGATCGAGGAGGGCCAGCTGGCGGTGGCGGTGGACGGCAAGAGTGTGCGGGGCGCCCGCCAGGAGGATGGCCGGGCAGTCCATCTGTTCGCGGCGATGGTGCATCGGGAGGGGGTGGTGGTGGCCCAGCGGGAGGTTGACCACAAGACCAACGAGATCACCGCCTTCCAGCCGCTGCTAGCGCCATTGGGTCTGGAAGGGGTGGTGGTGACCGCGGACGCGATGCATGCCCAGGTGGAGCACGCCGCCTTCCTGGTGGCGGCCAAAGGCGCGGACTACGCGTTGACGGTCAAGGACAACCAGTCGGGCTCAAAGGAGACCCTGGAGGCGCTGGACGAGGGATCTTTTCCCCGCTGAGCTGGTGGAAGTGAGCAAGTGGCCACGGCCGCCTCGAGCGACGGCGGCTCCAGGCCACGCTCAACAAGTACCTGGCCGGTCCGGATGCACCCTCCCCCTTCCCCCACGTGGGCCAGGTGTTACCGATGCGCAGGGAGGTCTTCACCCTGGACGGGGCGCCGGTCTCCAAGGAGACCGCCGACAGGGTCACCAGCCTGGTTGCGGAGCGCTGCGATCGAACCCGGCTGATGAAGTTGGGCCGGGGTACCGGGAGATCGAGAACAGACTCCATTTGGTGCGGGGCGTGACCATGGGCGGGGAACTCTCCCAGATCCGCACCCGAAGCTTCCCCCTCGCCATGGCGCGCTTGCGCAATATGGCGATCGGGGCCCTGCGCCTTGCGGGGGAGGACAACATCGCCAGGGGCCGACGCTGGGCCAGCCGGGATCGCGTTCGAGCACTCCACCTACTGGGTGTCTAGCCTCACCACGTCCCTTCGACTCCCGCCCGGCCAGGGGCGACTGGCCAGTTCGCGCCTGAGCCCCCCTCTCGCCCTGCCAACGGCATCCCGACCCTCTTCCCGGGAGCAGTCGTCATCCCGCCAGTGCCTTCCAACCCGAAGGTGGCGCCCCTGAGCCGTCCAAGTCCTCCTCCACTCCCACGACTTTGCCGATGGCAATGCTCGTAGCGGGTGCACGACGGGGAGGTGGGAGGGCATTGAGTGTGAGGTCGGATTGATGGCACACGGTAAGCGGAGCCACTTACAGCAGGATGACGAGTTATGGACGGGGCCAGATATCTGGGGCGGGCGGGGCCGGAAGCCGAGCGGTCGCGACTCCGGGCTCAGCTGGCGCAGGTCGGAGACGTCCGGCGGGGCAGCTTGACTGCCACCTACCGTCGCTGCGGGAAAGCCTATTGCGGTCGCGCCGAACCCAGCCATCCGGGGCACGGGCCTATCCGCCTGCTGACCAAGGCGATGCAGGGGAAGACCGCGACCAGGGCGGTCCCTCTGGGCCGCTGTAGGTAAAGGTCCAGCGCGAGGTGGACAACTACCGGCGCTTCAAGGGGGAGGTGGAGCAGATCGTGGAGGTGAATGAGCGGACCTTTGAAGCGCGGCCGCTTACAGACACCGTGGAGGCCGCCCGGGGCGGCCAAAGGGGGGCTCTACGAATACGAAGAGGTCGAGGCGGAGTTCCAAGCCGAGGTAGCGCGGCTCAGCCAGCCGGCGGCGCACCAGTTGATCGAGCCCCCAGGGCGCGGCCTCGAGGTGCCCGAGCTGGCCATCAGGACTGCCATGCTGAAGTTGGGTATTGGGCCGCTGGAGTGGGTGCTCGATCTCGACCACGGGCACCGTGGCCCCGAGGTCGCCTGAGGCGGTGGCCACCGAGCCGGCTTCCTCGGCTACCGGTAGAGGACCATGGACACGGTACTGTGTGTGGTCCGGCTGCGCTGCCGCCTGCTACCGCTGCCGCACGTGCGGCCGCGGGCTTATCCCCGGGACCGCAAGCTCGGGATCCAGGGCAGGTCGCTGAGTCCCGGGGTGCGCCGGACAGTAGCCTGGCTGGGCAATCTGCGCCTCATCAGCAAGCGGGTGAAGCGCAGCTCCGAAGGCGATGGCGAGAAGGTCCGAGCAACCTCGAGAGCCAGGCCCAGGTGGTGATCCTGGGGAAGGTGGTGCCACTGGGCAGCGCTCAGCCTATCCCCCTCCTCCACATCGCCATGGACGGCACTGGAGTGCCCACCAGTCCCGCCGACACCAAGGGTCGGCGGGGCAAAGGCGAGGACCGCAGGGCCCACACCCGGGAGGCCAAGCTCGGCTGCCTGTTCACCCAGACCGGAATGGATGACCAGGGCCGCCTACGCCGCGACCCGGCATCTTCCAGCTGCGTCACCACCCTGGACTCGGCCGCCGCCTTTGGAGCCCTGCTGTACTCCGAGGCGCTGCGCCGGGGCCTTCACCACGCCGAGCGAGTGGTGGTCCTAGGCGATGACGCCCACTGGATCTGGAACCTGGCCGATGAGCACTTCCCCAGATCCCTCGAGGTGGTCGACCTCTACCACGCCATAGAGCACGTCCATGCGCTGCGGGCACAGGCTTCCCCACCCCCGGCGACGACTCAAGCCGCTGGTTGGCCGTCCGCCTGGCGAACCCCGAGCGGGGCGATATCGAACCCCTGGTCCAGTCTGCCCGGGACCTCCAGCTCCGCCCACCCAGAGGGGAGAGGTCCAGAATCGCCTCCCCTACTTCGAGGTCAACCGCGAGCGCATGCGCTACGCCCGCTTCCGGGAGCTCGGCGTGTTCGTCGGCTCCGGCGCTGTCGAGGCCGCCTACAAGAGCGTGGTCGCCCACCGCCTCAAGCAGTCCGGCATGCGCTGGTCCGTCCGCGGCTCCGCCGCCATCCTCAGCCTCCGTTGTCAGGAAGCCGCCGGCCCCTCACGCTGGGACCAGATCTGGCAGTGCCTTCACTTTCAGACCAACGTCGCCTGATCCCCGGTCCCCACTTTTTTGGCTCACACCCGTCAATCGAGAGCGCATGCACTATGCCGACTACCGCCGGATGTGCCTATTTGTCGGATCTGGGAATGTCGAAGCCGGGTGCAAGAGCGTAGTCGCCAGCGGCCCAAGTCCGGTATGCGCGGGCGGGTCCGGGGTGCCACGGCCATCATCGCCTTGCGCTGCGTGGACGCCAGCACTCGCTGGGAGGAGATCTGGGAGTGGCTCCCCTACCAGACCAAGAGTGCCTAACCTCGGCCTACCCACGAAATTGGTCCGCACCCACCGGATCGCCACCCGTGCGGCCAGGGTTGCTTGGTGCTCATCGTATTTGGCGGGTCATCTCAGTTAGCGTCGGGGCGACTTCCCGTGGAGCACTCGGGCCCACAGGTTACGATTCCGTCACTAGGGACGCGAGTACCGAACACCTTCTCAGATGTGGGATGGCAGGCGGTGACTCGAGGACTGCAATCCGCGCGGGCAGTCCGAGGGGTCTCGGGCGCAGAGGGAGGATCTGGGAACCCGGACCCGAGCCAGTAACGAGGCGAAGCACAGGTCGGAGGCTCTCTCCCGCGTGTTGGCCCTGGACGATTGGCCTCGCAGAAGGGCCGTCGGCGCTCCAGGACGGCGAACCCCCACAAGAGTGAGCCTGCCGGCTTGAGTGCGCATGGTGGGTGAGCGAGTGCGCCCCCCCACTCCCGACTCGGCGGCACCACGGCTAGCGGGGATCTATGGAGACTGCCTCTCGGGCCACCATCGGCCTGCTGAGATCTTGGGCGGCTCCCCCGGTGTTAATGGCTATTTGATCCAACCGTTGATCCAACCCGGCTGGACTCTGGGAGACGCCCGTGGACTGCAACCTCGCTTTTTGAACTCGCCAGCGACCCCGGGAGACCCCAGTGGACCCCCCCATTCGGGTCTGAAAAACCCGGTGTCGGCGGTTCGATCCCGCCCCTCGGCACCACATAATGGATCTCAAAGACGGGCAAACTTGGCCCATTCAGGAGCCAAGAACCCGCCTACTGCCCCAACCTAACCTCAGACCGGCACACTGGGCAGCAGGAGCCCAGAAGTGGTCGCATACTCTGCTCGGGTCACCACCTAGCCAAGGCGTGCCCCCACTAGACCGACGCGGCGTGGACTCGCCGCCGCAACATCAGGGGCCGCCCTTCGAGGAACAGGGTGGAACTGAACCGCAACCGCAGGCACCTGCACCCAGGGACTCCCCCTGCCGCATACAAATGGCCGGAGCCGGCTGGGCTCCGGGCCTCAAGTGGTCAGAGAGGCTTCAGCCGGGTGCGCAGGAGGCAGAATTCATTGCCTTCTGGGTCGGCTAGGA
>JAKAWF010000334.1:1879-4212 GCA_021817025.1 bacterium | reverse complement strand
GTCGGGGTCAGCTCCGGGACCAGGTAGTGGTAGTTGGTGTCGAACCACTTGGTCATGTCCAGCGGCGGCACCTCGGCGCCGGCGGAGACCGCGCCGCGGGCCATGGCGAAGAGAAGCTCCAGCTCGTTGTCCTGGCCGAGACCATGGAAGCGCTCGGGGACAGCCCCCACCATCAGGGCCGTGTCGAGGACGTGGTCGTAGAGCGAGAAGTCATTGCTGGGAATGTGCTGAATGCCAGCCTGCCGCTGCAGCTCCCAGCGGGCGGCGCGCAGCCCGGCCGCCCTGGCCGTCAGCTCAGCGGCTGTCAGCCGCCCACTCCAGTAGCCCTCCAGCGCCCACTTCAACTCCCGTGCCGGACCGATGCGGGGGAACCCCAGGGTGGAGGCGATCAGCAACCCGTTGCTAGATGGAGGCATATGGCAGGTGAATTCCTAGTGATGGTGGTGGCGAATAGACGGGGAGAGCGCCGGCGAATGCCTGCTGGCTGCCCTCTCGAGCCTCCAGTCTACCCGGGAAGTGACTCCCCAGGCTGAGCTCCGAAGTGGCCGGTCGCCAGGCCACCCTCAGGCCGAAGCAGCCTGCGGCTCATCCTCGCTGTAGAGTTCCGGTTCCGTGGCGTCCAGGATGGCCCGCTCCGTGATCACACAGCGTTTGATCTCGGGATGTGACGGGACCGCGAACATGCTCCCCAACAACACCGACTCCAGGATGCTCTTGAGCCCCCTGGCTCCGGTGCCCAGCGCCAGCGCCTGACTGGCGATCGCCTTCAGCGCGGGCTCCTCGAAGACCAGGTCCACATCGTCGAGCGCGAAGAACTTCTGGTACTGCTTGACGAAGGCGTTCTTCGGCTCGGTCAAGATCCGGGTGATGTCGGCCTCGTCCAGACTCTCCAGGGCCACCACGATCGGCAGGCGGCCCACGAACTCCGGGATCAGGCCGTACTTGAGCAGATCCTGGGCCTGCAGCAGGCGCAGGATCTGGGTGCTCTCCTTGGTGCGCTTGGTGGACGGGTCACTGCTGAAGCCAATGGTGCGGTGGCCCACCCGCTGCTCGATCAGCCGCTCCAACCCGTCGAAGGCGCCGCCGCAGATGAAGAGGATGTTGCCAGTGTTGATCTGAATGAAGTCCTGGTGCGGGTGCTTGCGGCCGCCCTGGGGGGGTACGTTGGCGATGGTCCCCTCCAGGATCTTGAGGAGCGCCTGCTGCACCCCCTCCCCCGAGACGTCGCGGGTGATCGAGGGGTTGTCGGACTTGCGTGAGATCTTGTCGATCTCGTCGATGTAGATGATGCCCCGCTCAGCCCTGGCGATGTCGAAGTCGGCCGCTTGGATCAGCCGCAGCAGGATGTTCTCGACGTCCTCCCCGACATAGCCCGCCTCGGTGAGCGAGGTGGCATCGGCGATGGAGAACGGCACGTCGAGAATCCGTGCCAGAGTCTGGGCCAAGAGCGTCTTCCCGCACCCGGTCGGGCCCACCAGCAGGACGTTTGACTTCTGCAGTTCGACATCCCCGACCTCACGGGCGTGATTGATGCGCTTGTAGTGGTTGTAGACGGCCACCGAGAGCACCCGCTTGGCCTGGTCCTGACCGATGACGTACTGATTGAGGGAGTCCCAGATCACCTGGGGATTGGGCACCACGTTGGTCCGCGGCCGCCTCGCCGCCGGGCCCTTGGTCTCCTCCTCCAACACCTCTTGGCAGAGCTCGATGCACTGGTCGCAGATGTAGACGCCGGGGCCGGCAATGAGCTTGCGCACCTGCTCCTGCCCCTTGTTGCAAAACGAACAGCGGGTGTGCCGACGACGGTCCTCGCGCTCGGTCATGCCGCCGCCCCCCCGTCCCGCGGGCCCACCCCAGCGGCCAGCCGGCTCACGCAGCGAGCGCAGATGGTAGCCTGCCGAGGGGATTCGCCGGCCACCAGCGCCACCGCCCCCGCAGAGGCGCCACAGAAGCTACAGCGGGACTCCAAGCCCCGCACCAGGTGGGGCGGGCGCTCCCGCCGCTGGTTCCCGTGACCCTGAACTTGCATCAGCTTGCGCCCACCTCAAACACTCACCGGACTCGGCTCGACCTCGGCCGCCTTGGGCGCACCGTTGGCCAACCCGGTCACGGCGGTCCTCTGGTTGGAGAGGATATGGTCTATCAGACCGTACTCGAGAGCCTCCTCGGGGGACATGTAGAAGTCCCGATCCGAGTCACGGGTGATCTGGTCGACCGGCTTGCCGGTGTGTTGGGCCAGGATCTGATCGATGGTCCGCCGCAGCCGGAGGATCTCCTGGGCCTGGATCTGAATGTCCGAGGCCTGCCCCTGGAACCCGCCGCTGGGCTGGTGC
>JAKAWF010000334.1:0-1869 GCA_021817025.1 bacterium | reverse complement strand
CCCCGCCGGAAAGCAACACGCACCCGAACGAGGCCGCCAACCCCATGCAGAAGGTGCTGACCCGGGGCTTGATGTACTGCATAGTGTCATAGATCGCGAGCCCCGCCGAGACGGCTCCCCCGGGGCTGTTGATGTACACACTGATGTCCCGCTCGGGATCCTCGCTCTCCAGATACAGCATCTGGGCCATCACCAGATTGGCGATCTGGTCATCGATGGGAGTCCCAATGAAGATGATGCGGTCCTTGAGCAGCCGGGAGTAGATGTCAAAGGCTCGCTCGCCCCGGCTGGTGGTCTCCACGACCATCGGAATGAGGGCCATGATCTCCTCCTGGGTTGTCCTTGGGATGGGTTCCGCGACCGCGGTCGCGCTTGCTAGGCGAGTATACCCACGGCCCGCTAATCAACCTGCCCGCCCGCTTGCGGGATCCTCCTCACCACGAGCCAACCTCAGCACCAGGCTGTTGGCCTTGCCGACCGTCACCTCGCGCCTGATCGGCTCCCGAGACCGCTCTCTCCCCTCCTTCGAAGTCCCCTTGGGCAGGAGCGCGTCGAGAGCGGCATTCAACTCCACGTCCGAGGTCTCGATGCCTTCCTGCTTGGCGACCTCGCCCAGGGCCAGGTCCAGGCGGACCCGCTCCACCGCCGCCTGGCGCCGTTCGCCGCGGAGCTGCTCCAGGCTGCCGCCCTGCGCCGCCAGGAGCGCTTCCAGGGTGATGCCGGACTGGGACAGGCGGATCTCAAGCTCACGCACCTGGTGATCGATCTCAGCCTGGATCATGGTCTCTGGAACCTCGACCTTGGTCATGGCCAGCAGGGCCTCGAGGGTCCTGTCGGCCTGCTCCCGCTGAGCCTCGACGGCCAGCTCTTGACGAAGCTCGTCGCGAATGAAGCCCTTGAGCTCCTCCAGGGTCTCGCCGTGGCCTGCGATCGCGGCCAGATTGTCATCCAGCTCCGGAAGCGCCTTCGCCTGGATTCCGGTCACCGCGGCGGTCACCACCACCATCTCGCCCCGCAACTCCTCGCGGGCGTAATCGTCGGGCAGCGTGACGGTGATGTCGATGGGCTCGCCCCCCACGCGCGCCCCCAGCAACTGGTCGGCCATCCCCGGCAGGAGATCGCCGCGCTGAAGGTCCAGAGTCTGCACCTGGCCCCCGGTCCCCACCACCTCCCCGCCGTGACGCATCGTCAGCTCGGCGGTGACCACATCCTGAGGCTGGACCTCGCGGTCACCGGCGTCGGTCAGCTGCGCGTACCGCTGCCGAAGCGCTTCCAGGGTCCCGGTCACATCCTCCTCGGGGACGTCCTTGACCTCGAGAGGGACTCGAATCTGGTGGTAGTCGCCCAGCGTCACCGCCGGCCGAAGCTGCACGCTCGCCACGAACCGGAAAGGCTGGCCACGCTCCAGATCGGCCTCCGCCACCGTCGGCTGTGAGATCGGATCCAGCTGAGCCTGGGCAACAGCCTTCCTATAGAGGTCCTGCAGGAGCCGGTCCGTCGCCTCGTGCTGGACCGCGTCCCAACCGACCGCCCGCTCGACCACCGCCGCCGGGGCTTTGCCAGGGCGGAACCCGGGCAGGCGCACTCGACGCCCCAGGTCGGAAACAGCTCGTGAGATGGCCTGCTCCACCACCTCGGTGGGCGCGGTCACAGTGAGCTTGGCCTGAGCTGCAGGGAGATGCTCGACATCGACGTCCAGCGCCGCGACTTCAGTGGAACTCTGACTCATTATCCTTCCCAACCTGGTGTGGTGCGCGGACCGAGGGTCGAACTCGGACGGGTTGCCCCACGGGGTTCTAAGCCCCGCGCGTCTACCAGTTCCGCCATCCGCGCCGACCGGTTGCGGGGCCACCGCAGCACGGCGCCGAG
>JAKAWF010000333.1 GCA_021817025.1 bacterium | reverse complement strand
TGGCTGACAGCGCGGAGCCGCTATCTCGGTATCGCTGCCGCATCGCTAGAAGGTCCTTGTGGCCGTCCGCTCTGACCGGCGGGTCCGAAGCCCCCCTCCATCGGGCGGAGTAGGCTGGAGAAGGTGATTAGAGGGTGCACGAGACAGCGGATCAGTGAGGCGTCAAGTGCAACGACTCCAGTTCACTGGGGTGTTCTCACAAACCGTTACCGAATGCGATATGGGCGGTCCGCTGTCAGAGCACGTGCCTCATCACGGGTCTCGTCGGGTACGTGCGGGCAACCTCGACAAAGCCAGCGGCGACGAACTGCGCCTTCGTCCCGGTGTAAAGAGCAGACGCAGCCACGCGGTCGGCGCGTAGGCCAGCAACGTCGACAGGGTGACCCTCCACGGCTCCGGCACCATGGTCTCGCGCGAACTCAACGGCAGCCCGGAGCAGGGCCGAGGCCACCCCGGCTCCCCGATACGGAGGGGAGACGGCGAAGCAAGTCACCCACCACGTCGCCGCTGCATCCCCCTTGAGGACGCGCGCCAAGGACTTGTTGCTGTTGACACCGGGGAAGTCCGATCGGGGCCCGATCCGGGTCCACCCGGCGGGGTGGTTGTCGACGTATGCGATGAGCCCCGGGGGTATCGCGACCCGCGTGATCTCGGCGCGCAGTGCCGCACGGTTGTCGGCGGCCACAGGCTCGCGCTCGGTGGGGGCGCGGAGAAAGAGCTGACACCAGCACCACCCGGGATCGTCACCGCGCGGGCCGAAGACTTCCACGAGGTCATTCCAGCGATCCGCTGTCGCTGGGCTCACAATCACCGTCATAGGCTCAGCCGAGCCCAATCACGCCGCCCCGACGGTGGCGTGACCCATGCTCGCAGACTGGGGACACGGCGGGCTCCACGCTCATCGCTGTTCCCCCAGAGAGTATTGGTACGCAGATTGACGCCTGATCCCAAGCTCTCGGGCGGGCGCTGCCTTAGGCTCTTCCGATCGGACGCGCCTGGGCAGCTCCTCGACCCGATCAGGGCGGAGCGAGCAGCTCCGTCCTGGATAGACACCACGCTGCTTCGCAAGGGCGAACCCCTTACGCTGCCGCTCTCGGACGCGCGAAGGCTCGAACTCAGCCACTTTTCCCATAACGCACAACATTAGCGTTGCAACGGGGGGCCTTCACGAGTGAACCGCCGAGTGCGTGTCTACGCCTCCCACAATCTCCATGTCCGTACCTCCGCGAAGCCCCGAGCTGTGGAGGCCCGGACAGGCCGGTGATGAGGCACCGTTCGGGCACAGCTCCTATCAGGTCACGTGGTCTCCACATATTCCCCGGTCGTTGACGACGTGGCAGGCGAGCTAGTCGACAGGTCCCGAGAAAGACACCCCGTTGGGGATCAAGAAACTTCAGAGTCACGCCAGCTCGGGCTGCCGCCACCATGATCACTGGAAACTACTGAGCCGGCTCGCGGCCGGGCGGCTGTAGAGCACGTGATCGAGGTGTTGGCGGTGAGCGAGCGGTAGGCGTGCCGGGCGGTGAGCCAGCCCAGGGCCACCCAGAGGCGGCGGCCACGACCGGTGGCGGCGCCGGAGGAGCACTTGCGCCAGCGAATCCGGGAGATCCCCAGGAAGTGGCTCAGGTGGGGATACCGTCGGGTGGGGGCCAAGCTGCGGCAGGAGGGCCGGCAGGTGAACCACAAGCGGGTGCACCGGCTCTGGCGGGAGGAAGGGCTCAGGGTGCCACAGCGCTCTCCCAAGCGGCGGCGGCTGGGACAGAGTACGGTGCCAGCCCAGCGGCTGCAGGCGGAGCGGCCCAATCAGGAAAGCTGCCGTCCTGAGGGACTCTCGCCTGACACCCGGGAGGTTGTCTGGGCCTTCACCAGAGACTCCCGGATTCTCCGGGAGCTGGCCCTGCACGAGCAGTTGACTGCCGGCCGTACGGCACTTCTGGACGGCGAGCGGCTGTGCGAGCGGCAGAACCGGTGAAGCGGCACTTGCCGTCACGCCGAGACCTGCGAGCAGCCAGAGGTGCTTGACAAGAGATGGCTATGCGGTATAACCTGCAAGCTATGTTATATAGCCATGAGGCTCCGCTACTCGAGCCGCCGCTCTCCCAGGTCGCTAACACTCCCCGGCCCGCCACGACCATGCTCAGGACCAGTGATGGTTCAATCGCCTATGACGTACAGGGCAGTGGCCCCTTGGTGATCTGCGTCCCCGGCATGGGCGATTTGAGATCGGTGTATAGGTTCCTCACCCCGGAAATAGTCGCAAGAGGATTCCGCGTGGCGACAGTCGACCTTCGGGGCCACGGTGACAGCGACGCCACGTTCAGCCGGGTCGGCGACGCGGCCACTGGACAGGACCTGCTCGCCCTGATTCAGCACCTGGGCGGCCCAGCAGTTCTGGTCGGCAACTCCATTGGCGCTGGTGCTGCAGTTTGGGCGGCCGCCGAGCGCCCCGACTTAATCTCAGGGCTCGTTCTCATAGGCCCCTTTGTGCGTGACGTTCCCGCTGGAATGCTCGGCCGGTTGCTCTTCCGCGTCGGACTCGCCCGTCCCTGGGCGCGGCAGGCTTGGCTCTCCTACATCAAGCGGCTCTACCCCAGCCAGCCGCCCGCCGACCTCAAGACTCATATCGCCATGATCTCAGCTAGCCTCAAGCGCCCGGGTCACCTGGAAGCCTTTCGGCGGACTGCCCGAATCTCCCACGCAGAGGCCGAGGTCCGCTTGAGCGAGGTCAGCACCCCAACACTGGTGATCATGGGCGACAGGGACCCCGACTTCCCTGCCCCAGCCGCCGAGGGACGTTTCGTAGCGGAGCGGCTCCGAGGCGATCTGTTGATCGTGCCAGGGGCCGGGCACTACCCTCAGGCGGAGTTCCCGGGAATAGTCGCACCAGCGATCCTGCGCCTTCTGAAACAGAGGGCCCCACGTGCCTAGAGCAGGTCTGAGTGAGGCCCGGGTGGTCAGTGAGGCCGAGTCTCTGGTAGACGCGCTGGGATTGTCGCGACTGACCATCGCCGCTCTCGCGGCCCGGCTAGGCGTGCGTCAGCCGTCGCTTTACAAACACATCGACGGGATCGCCGACCTGCAACGTAGCATCGCAGTGCGCGCCAAGTCCGAGCTGGCTGATGTCCTTGCCCGTGCCGCTGCAGGGCGCGCCTGCGGTGACGCCCTCACTTCCATCGCGCACGCCTACCGGGAATGGGCCGCTGCGCACCCCGGTCGTTATGCGGCGATGCAGCGCGCGCCAGTACCAGGAGATATTGAAGACGAGGCTGCGAGCCGTGCTACGGTGCAAGTCGTCACCGATGTGCTGGGCCGCTACCAGCTACGCGACGACGACGCCATCGACGCAGTGCGCGCCCTGCGCGCTGCGTTGCACGGCTTTGTCGCTCTTGAGGCGAGCAATGGCTTCGGACTCCCGGTCGACGTCGATCGCAGTTTCGACCGGCTCGTCCGTGGACTAGTGATAGCGCTCTCAAGCTGGGCTGACAAGCCAATACCTGCGAGGAGCCGAACTTGACTTCCGCCGAAGCGGCCGACACCGTCGTTAAATGCGGATGCGGCTCCGATGTGGTGCGTGACTTGCTTCGCCGTCGTCCGTCAGTACCGGGGAGCCGGGGTGGCCTCGGCCCAGCTCCGGGCTGCCGTTGAGTTCGCTCAGGACCATGGTGCCGGAGCCGTGGAGGGTCACCCTGTCGACGTGCCTGGCCCCCGAGCCGACCGCGTGGCTGCATCTGCTCTTTACACCTGGGCGAAGGCGCCATCCGCCGCCGCTGGCTCCGTCGAGGTTGCCCGCACGCACCCGACGAGACCCGTGGTGAGGCGCGTGCTCTGACAGCGGACCGTCCATATCGCATTCGGTAACGGTTTGTGAGAACACCGCAGTGAACTGGAGTCGTTGCACTTGACGCCTCACTGATCCGCTGTCTCGTGCACCCTCTAATCACTTTCTCCAGCCAACTCCGACCGATGGAGGGGAGCTTCGGCACCCGCCGGTCAGAGCTGACGGCCACAAGGACCGGCTGCGCAAGGTGTGGATTCGAGAGCAGGGCGAGGGGCGGGAGCAACTCCATGTCTTCCTCCGGGCCGCTGGCCTCAAGTCCAGGCACTCGGTCGATGACCGAGATGTCTCTTGTCACAACCCTCTCAAGGGTCCGGCCCGCATTGCGAGTCTCTTGGGCGGGGCCTCCTGATGGATCGAGTCGTCCTGCAAGAAGT
>JAKAWF010000020.1 GCA_021817025.1 bacterium | reverse complement strand
CACTTCCCGGATCAGCTCCTTCAACCTAGTCTCGATGTCCCCGGTGAGCACCTTGCGCCGGTACTTCGGGCACCACACCACGTGGTACGCGCAGCGGAACGTGATGTTGGCATTCGACCGTAGCGTTGCACCAGCCACCGGGAACAGTATGCGCCGCAGGCGCGTCTACGCCGCACGTCCGTTCCCCTGCACCTCTCCGCGCAACTCGCTCGACCCCATGGCTGAAGCCAGGGGCTTGCGCTCGTCACGAGGTCAATACCGATGACTCTGCCTCCAACACGGCCAGCTTCACCGCGGCTGAGGTGTCGAGGTAGAAGGCCATCAGGACCGTTCCTACTCCCGCATCTGAGCCAGCGTCTGGGACGCCGAGCCCGGCCCCCGAGGTTGCTTGGGGGGGCGCCGAGCTCGGTGAGCGAGCACTGCGCTGGGCGAGCCCGACTGGCGGAAATCAGACCGGCCAACCGTCCGGCTGGCACGGGGACCATCTGAGCCACAGGTCGCCCGCGATCGGTGATGGTCACCGCCTCCCCGGCCGCCACCTGGGCGACGACCGCAGAGGCATTCTGCTTCAGGGCGCGCACGCCGACAGTCCTCATGTTCTACAAGGTGGCACATGGTTGCTGACCGGAGCAGGGGCGCGTCCGGCCCCCTGCCAAGTACCGGCCCCACGCGTTGACGTGACCGATCTCAGGAGGGGGCCAACTCTCACGCTGCGGACGGCCGGCACCGAACGTGGTGCCGGCCGTCCTCCACGATCTCCGGGTTGGCCAGCGTGGTTGTGCCGCCAGTCTTGGTGAGGGTGGGGATCCCAGCCATGACCTGCCGCCTGATCTTGCCGGGGCGGGTCTTGGGCACGTCCCAGACTATCCGGACATTCGTCGGCCGGGTCTTCTCACCGGTCTCGACCTCCATCGCCATGGTCACCTTGGCCCCAATCTCCGGGCTCGGTTGGAAGCCTGGCTTCAGCGCGGTGCCCATCTCGAGAGCCCACCCCCGCATCTCGTCCAGCACCGGGACGGCGGCGGCCCCCGGCACCTCGGGGACGGTGATCGCCGCCGCTCCGGGCTGGTTGGTCCCCGGCGGATGGCCGGCGACGTTGGTCACATCATCGACCCGACCCAGGCTCCGGTAGTAGCCATCGGCAGCCTGGAGCTCCCCGTCGCCGGAGAAGCAGGGCCAATCGCGCCCGTCGGTGCTGGCCTTGTCGTGGCAGCATTTCTGGTAGCAGGTCGCTACGTGCTTCTCCGGCTGGCCCCAAATGGTCGGAAAGATGCCCGGCCAGGGGGGTGCGGATTCACATTTCCTCGGCCTTGCCGCTGCCGGCCTTGACCACGTCACCGTTTTCGTCATGGATCACGGGACGGATCCCCGGGACCGCCGGGGCCGCCCCGGGCCCGATGTGTCGGTACCCACTCGGCGATGACCGAACTCGCCCCAGAGACTGGGGCGCGAAGACGATTTCGAGATGGCGGGCTGTCCTGGTAGTAGTTGGAGGTCCCCGCGGCATGGGCCAGGTAGCCGCCAGTGCCGTGCCGGGTCCCCTTGGGATGGTCTGCGGTGGCACCGGCGCCCATCAGGAAGAGGGGAGCCTCCGCAGGCATCGACACCGGCTCAGCCCGGGTGGTGCGTACCGCCTGAGCCCGGGGGCGAGAGCTTGACGACCGGGGCCGAAGGCGTGATTGAAGAGGCTGCCGGGACACGGGCTGAGCTGAGTAGGATGAGGCGGGCCAGCTGCAGGGGCCGAGTGATTGAAAGATGCGGTCTGACCGCGACGGAGGCAGCTCCCACGTCGGGCTGCCAGCGGGTGCTCGTGACCCTTACCTTCCAGCGCCCCAGGAGACGCTTGGTCATCCGCACCTCGGTGTGCTCGTAGATCGCCGGCGGCAGGCGGGGCGACTCGGCAGGCGACCGCGCCTGCCGCGCCTGGCGCCACCACCACCAGCCCAACCGAGCGGCCAGCGGAGCGGCCGCGATCAGCAACGCCCAAGCCCGCCTGGGGGATGGGGCGTTCTCGACTGGTTCGACCAGCTCGGCGATCAGCGGACCGGGGTTGGATTCCTGCAACGGGGCTGAAGATAGCATCGGGGCGGTCGCTTTCGTGTAGGCTGCAGCGGATGCAGTCGTCTCCACCGGCGCTCCGGCTTCGCCCCCTGCGGGTGACCGAACTCATCGACACCGTCTTCAGCCTCTACCGCCAGAACTTCTGGCTCTTCCTGGCCGTGATCGCGCTGGTTCAGGTGCCCTATCAAGTGGTCGCCGACCTCCTGGGCCTGACGGCTCCGAGTCGGACCCTGCACAGCACCGCCGGCAAGCCACTCACCCCAGCCGAGCTGCACACGCTCCTGGTGGCGCTGGTGGGGCTGCTGGTAATCGCGGCGGTCCTGATGGTGATCACCATCGCGGTGGTGGTGCCCCTCCAGACCGCCGCCTTCACCAAGGCGGTCGCGGACCGCTTCCTCGGCGTCCGGACCTCCGCCGGTGACTGTTACCGCTTTGCGATCCGGCGCTGGGGGTCGCTGGTCCTGCTGGGGCTCATCTATCTGGTGCTGACGGCGGCGGCCCTGATCGTCTTGGGGCTGGTGGCGCTGCTCTTGATCACGCTCTTGGGCAGGGGCGGGGGGGTCCTCGCGGTACTGGTGGTCCTGGTCGGGCTGGTGGCCGCGATCGTGGTCTACGTCCGGCTGGTGGTGGCCACGCCGGCTCTGGTGCTTGAGGGGCTCGGCCCCCGGGAGGCGATCCAGCGCAGTTGGAAGCTCACCGCCGGCCACGCCGGGCGCGCCTTCGGGGTCCTGGTCTCGCTGATTCTGGTCGAGCTTCTCATCGGGCTGGCCCTGGGCATCGTCATCGGGATCCTGGTCGGGCTGGCCGGAGGGGCCCAGTCCCCGACCGGCACGGTGGTTGGCGACGTCAGCACCCTGGTCGTGGCGGTCCTGACCGCTCCCATCCTGGCGTCGGGGCTGACCCTCCTCTACTTCGATCTGCGGGTCCGCAAGGAGGCCTTCGACCTGGAGCTGCTCGCTCAGCAGATCTCCCTGGGACCTGGTTCGGCTTGAGCCCGGGCGGCCGCCTCAGCCGCATCACCATCTTCGCGCTGGTGGGCGCGGGCCTGGCCGCGACCCCCATGGCCGTCTTCGCCGCCGCTCCTGTCGATCCCACCGCCACCCTGCTCCAGGCCCAGGCCGCTCTCCAGCACGGTCAGGTCGGCCTGGCCGCGAACGACCTTCGGAGCGTCGATCAGGCCGTTCCCGCTGCCGGGCTGATCGCCTCCGAGCTGACTGCCGGGAGGCAGGCCCAGGCCGGCCGGCAGCTCCAGTTGCTGCTGGCTGCCAGCTCCGCCCGCCCACCGTCCGCGGCCGCGGTGGGCAGCTCCCTGGCCCGGGTCTACGCGAGCCCTCAGCTGGCCGGCCTGGGCAGGCCGGCGCCGAAGGGCGGCTCGTGGCTCTCGGATCTGGCCAACTTCGTGGAGCAGCAGCTGCTCCGGCTCTTTCACGCCGGCGGCAACCTCCTGTGGAGCCTGCTGGCCCTGCTCCTGCTGGGCGGGGGCGCGGTGCTCGCAGTCGCTCTGCTGCAGCGCGCGCGCAGCCGCCTCCCCGAGCCCTCCGAGGGCCAGCTGCCGGAGGGCGCGCGGCGGATCAGGGTGCGCCCGGAGAGGCTCTTCGCGAGTGCCGACCAGCTCCTGCTGGAGGGCCGCTTCCGGGAGGCGATCCGAGCTTCCTTCCAGGCCCTCCTGCTCAGCGCTGGCGATCGCCGGGTGCTCCAGGTCGACCCCAGCTGGACCAACTCGGAGTTGCTGCGGGCAGCCCGCCAGGTGGCGGACCTGGAGCCGGCGCTGAGACCGCTGGTGGCGCAGTTCAACGCGGTCGTGTACGGCGGCAGGGACCCGGGCCGGCAGGGCTGCTCTCAGTTCACCGCCGCCTGTCGGGCCGCGGCCGGAGGACTGGGGTCTTGAGGACCTCTCACGCCCGCGGCCGGCCCTTCCTGCTGCCCGCGATCGTGGTGGTGGTGGGAGCGGTGCTGGCGATCCTCATCACCCCCGCCGCGGCACCCAACAACTCCGACCCATCCAGCTACGCCACCGGCCGGGCGGGCACCTGGGCGCTCTACCACCTGTTGGCGTCCGTGGGCGCCGCGCCGGACCGGCTCACCGGGGGTGGCTTCCGGGCGGCGCTCCATTCCGACGAGACTCTGGTGGAGGCGGCCCCCACGGTTGCCTTCACCTCAGTCCAGATCAATGGGATGGTGAGATTCGTGCGCGGCGGCGGGACCCTGCTGTACGCCCTGGGCACCGCCACCGTCGACGGCCCGGTGCTGGCCGCCCTCGGCCTGAGCCAGAGGGCCACAGTCCCGGGCGGCTCGTGGCGGGAGTCGCTGCCACTGGGGGGCCAGCCGCGGCTGCTGGTGGAGACCGGCCCGGCTTCGGGCCTGGGGTCCGCGGGCGCGACCACTCTGCCGCTGCTGGGGCCGGTCCAGGATCCGGTGGCGCTGCTCGAGCAGTTGGGTCGGGGCCGCGCCGTCGTCCTCGGCTCCGAATCCCCCATCTCCAACGGCGGGCTGCGCCAGGGTCAGGATGCCCTCTTCGCGGTGCTGGCGACCGCCGCCAGCACCGGTCACAAGGTGGTCTTCGATGAGATCCACCACGGCTACAGCCTGGGGGACGGAGCGGCCGCCCTCCTGATGGGCACTCCGCTCGGCCTGGCCACGCTCCTGGTCGCCGGCGTGAGCCTGCTCTTCCTGGCCAGCAGCGGGCGCCGCCTGGGCAGGCCGCTGCCGCCGCCAGAGCTGGTGGCGGTGCGCACCACCGAGGAGCAGCTCGACGCGCTGGCGCAGCTGTACTCGAGAACGCGAGACCGCAGGGCGGTGGCGGGCCACTACCTGGAGGAGCTGCGAGCTCGCGCTGGCCCGGAACTGGTCCGCTCGGCCGCCGAAGGCTCGTCCCCGGCCGGCCTCCGACTGACCGCGTTGCTGGCGCAGCTGGCGGCGGCTTCCACCCAGGGCGTGGAACAGACGAGACTAAGGGAGCTGGTCCGGAGCGCGGATCGCCTGGAGCGCGAGCTGGCCGGAGCGGTTCCTTCATCCCCCCAATCCGAGGTGCCCGAGAAATGACCAAGCTGGCGGAGACCCGGGAACGGCTGCTGCAGATGGCGTCCCGGGTGCTGGTCGGGCCCACCGACAACCTCGAGCTGTGCCTGCTGGCGATGGTGGTCGGTGGCCACGTCCTGCTGGAGGGCTTCCCGGGAACCGCCAAGACCCTGATGGCCAAGACCCTGGCTCGGCTCACCGATGCCCGCTACGCCCGGGTGCAGTTCACCCCCGACCTGCTCCCGGCGGACATCGTGGGCACGGTCGTCTACAACCAGGCCAAGGCCGCCTTCGAGGTGCGCCCGGGGCCGGTGTTCACGGACCTGCTGCTGGCGGACGAGATCAACCGCAGCCCGGCCAAGACCCAGGCCGCCCTGCTGGAGGCGATGGAGGAGCGCCAGGTGACCCTGGACGGGCGCAGCTATCCGCTGGGTGACCGTTTCACCGTCCTGGCGACTCAGAACCCGATCGAGCTGGAGGGGACGTTCCCGCTTCCGGAGGCCGAGCTCGACCGCTTCCTGATGAAGCTCGAGATCTCGTACCTGCCTCCGGAAGGGGAGCAGCAGCTGGCCCGGATGGTCGACCGGGGCTTCGACCCGCACGCGCTCAGCTCGGCCCTGAACGAGCCGGTGCTGACCGGGGAGTCCCTGGCGGAGGTGCGCCGGGAGGTGTTGGCGGTCACTGTCTCGGACGAGGTCCTCTCCTATCTGACCGAGGTGGTGCAGGCGACCCGGCAGGCGCCCGAGCTGGCGGTGGGGGCGAGCTCGCGGGCCACGGTGGCACTGGTCCACCTCTCCAAGGCTCGCGCCGCCGCCAGTGGCCGCGACTTCGTCGAGCCCGATGACGTGAAGGAGATCTGCCTGCCGGTGTTGCGCCACCGGGTCCAGCGCCGCCCCGAGGCGGAGATGCAGGGGGTCGGCGAGCGCGAGGCCATCACGCGCGTCTTGGGCCGGGTCCCGGTCCCCCGGTAGGCGGCTCGCTTGACCGCCCGTGCCCTCTGGCTGGGGCTCGCCACCGTCGCCATGGTGTTGGCCGGAGCCGGCTGGAGCCCTCTCGTACCAGCCGGCTTGGCGCTCCTGGTGGTCTGGCTGGTCGCGTGCGCCGCCGACTGGTGGCTGGCACCGGGGAGTTCCGACTGGGAGGCCCATCGCAGCCACGCTCCCGCCCTGGCCCTGGCCGCCGACAACCCGATCGAACTGCACTTCCGGGCCCGGCTCCGGCGCCCCGCCTGGGTCGAGGCCCGTGACGAGGCCCCGCCGGAGCTCAGCGTCAGCCGCGCCACCATTCGCTTTCGCCTCCCGCCGGAGGTGGAGCACTCAGCCCAGTACCTGGCCCGCCCCACGGTCCGTGGGATCCACAGCTTCGGCCGGATCGTGGTGCGCACCACTGGACCGTTGGGGCTGTGGCGGCGGCAGACCGCGATCCCCGCTCAGGAACAGGTGGCCGTCTATCCCGCCCTGGCGGCGATCGGGAGGTGGGAGGCCCTGGTCCGGCGGGGGGCCGTCCAGGAGATGGGAGTCCGGAGCTGGCGTCGCTTCGGTGAGGGGACGGAGTTCCAGGGGGTGCGGGACTACGTCGCCGGTGACGATTTCCGGCGCATCAACTGGCGGGCCAGCGCCCGGCTGGCCCGACCCATGCTCAGTGAGTTCGAACCCGAGCGGTCGCGTCCGATCTGGCTGGTGCTGGACTGCGGGCGTCTGATGGCCGGGGGCAGTGGGCCCCTCACCAAGCTGGACGGCGCTCTCAGCGCGGCCATGCTGCTGGCCTGGGTCGCCCTCTTCAGGGGGGACCGGGTGGGGGCTCTGGCGGTGGCCGGGGAACTGGTGGCCGCGGTACCGCTGCGGGCCGGCCGGAGCCACTACCCGCGCCTCTTGCAAGGGCTGTTCTCCCTGCGGCCGGAGCTGGTCGACCCTGACTGGGAGCTGGTCATCGCCCAGCTCCGCCAGCGCCAGGGGCCGCGGGCCCTGATCGTCATCTTCACCGATCTGGCCGACCCCAAGGTGGCTGCCGAGCTGGCCCGGGCGACCTCCCGTCTGCGCCCGCGCCATGTGCCCTTGGTGGTCACCCAAAGAGATCCGGCCCTGGAGGCCGCCCGGCTGCGAGCTCCCCTGGACGACAGGGCCCTCTACCGTCGGGCGGCCGCCCTGGGGATGCTGGAGGAGCGTGAGCGGGCGCTGCTGCAGCTGCGGCGGCTGGGCGTGCTCAGCGTGGACAGCGGCCCCGAGGGGATCAGCCCAGCCTTGCTGAACCGCTATCTCGAGCTGAAGGGCCGCGGGGCGCTGTGAGCGCCTCGGCCGCCGGCGCTTCCATCGCCTCCAGCGCCGCCACCACCTCCCGGGTGATCTGGGTTGGCGTCGAGGCGCCTGAGGTCACCCCCACCCGTCGCATTCCCTTGAACCAGTCCGGCCGCAGCTCGGCCGCCGTGTCCACCAGATGAGCGGGGCGGTGGGCGAGCTCCCGGACCACCTGCACCAGCCGCTGGCTGTTGCTGCTGCGTGAGCTGCCCACCACGATCACCACGTCACAGCTCGCCGCCACCTCCACCGCCGCCTGCTGCCGTTCCTGGGTGGCGCTGCAGATCTCGTTGTGGACCTCGATGTGCGGGAAGCGCTCCTCCAGGCGGGCGATGATCGCCTGGGTGTCCCACACGGAGAGGGTGGTCTGGGTGGTGACCGCCAGCTTGTCGGCGCTTATGTCGAGCCGGTCCACGTCGGCGACCGACTCCACCAGATGGAGTGCCTCCGGGGCCTCTCCGCGCACCCCCTCGGGCTCGGGATGCCCGATCTTCCCGATGTAGACGATCGTGTACCCGTCCTCACTGAGGCGCCGCACCAGGTCGTGGGTGCGGATCACGTCGGTGCAGGTGGCGTCCACCACGTTCAGCCCCTTGGCCAGGGCCCGGGCCTTGACCTCGGGCGAAACCCCATGGGCGGTCAGCACCACCGTGCCCCGGTCGACCTGGTCGAGAGCCTCCAGACGGGAGGGGGCGTCGACCAAGCGCACTCCCCGGTCGGCGAACTCGCGGGTGACGTGCTCGTTGTGGACCAGATGGCCGAGCATCACGACTGGCTCGTCGGGATGCTGTTCGGACGCCAGCCGCAGGGCCCGGATCGCCTCCACCACCCCGTGGCAGTAGCCGCGAGGCCGGATCTTGACCACCTCCATGCTTCGATCCTATCAGTCGAACTGAGCCACCTCGGCGGGGAGAGCGCTCCCCGGCCGGCCGCCGCTCTTGGCCCGGCCCGAGAGCAGCAGCCAGGAGTAGAGCGCGACCCCGGTCGCCAGCCCCACCAGCAGCTTGCTCCAGGGCGGCAGTCCCGACGGGGTCACGAATCCCTCGATCAAGCCGGCCACCACCAGCAGGCAGGCCGCGCCCAGGGTGAGCTCCACCGCCGGCCGCGCGGCCGCCACCAGGGAGGCGCCCCTGGTCTGGAGGCCCGGGCGCAGGAGGGAGTCTCCGAGCCGGAGTCCCGCTCCCGCCGCCGTGCAGATCACCGTCAGTTCGATCACCCCGTGGGGCACGATCAGGGCCCAGAACTGCAGGTCCAGGCCCGCGGCGTGGCTGGCGCTGGCCAGGGCCCCCAGTTGAAAGCCGTTGGCCAGCAGGAGAGCCACGGTGGGCAGGCCCAGGAGCAGGCCCAGGACACAGGCCAGGGCCGCCACCCGGATGTTGTTCTGGATGATGAACGCGGACAGCTGGGAGCTGAAGTGGCCGCTCAGGGCCACCGGGTTGCCCAGGTGCCGCGCCGTCAGGCTGGCCTGGTAGCCGGGCGGCAGCAGACCCACCAGATCGGGACGCAGCGCCACCGCCGCCCACCCCGCCGCCGTGCCCGCCAGCAGGCAGAGGGCGGCGAAACCGGTGTAGGCGCCGGTCTCCCGAAAGAGTCGGGGCAGCCCCACCGCGAAGAACCGAGGCAGCTGGGAGATGCCCGCACTGGACCGCCGGTAGAGCAGGGGCTGGGCGGTCGCCAGCACCCGCTCCAGGTAAGGGGGCAGGGGCGAGCCCGGGTAGTCGCGGCGGGCGGTGGCGAGGTCGCCGCTCATCAGCCTGACCAGGCCGGCCAGCCTGTCCACGTCGTCGGCGGAGGCCCGTCGGATGCGCCGCCCCCTCAGGCTTCCAGCCAGCTGGATGAGCTCATCCCAGCGCGGCTGCCGCTCGGCGGCGAACTCCTCGATGGCCCTCACGGATCCCCGCCAGGTCTCTCGGACGAGATCAAGGAGAGCCGATCGGAGCTACGATTCAGCGCGATCATGATGGAGGGCTTCGAGTACCGCACGCCCGAGAGCCTGACCATATCCCAGCCCGTGGCCGGGATCGGCTCGCGGGGACTCGCCGCGGCGGTCGACTCCTGCATCCTGCTCATCATCATCCTCGGGCTGCTCGCGGGGGCCCTCGGCCTGGCGCTGATCTCGGTCTCGGCAGCGGTGGCGGGCCCCACCCTGATCGTGGTGGTGGTGGTCGCTTCCGTGGTCCCCCTGCTCTACTACGTGGTCTGCGAGGTGACCACGGGGGGCCGTTCCCCCGGCAAGGCGCTGTTCGGTCTGCGCGTGGTCGACCTCCAGGGGGTGCCGGTCGGGCTGGGCGACTCCCTGGTCCGCAACCTGGTCAGGATCGTGGACTTCCTCCCGTTCCTCTACGGGATCGGGGTGGTGACCATGTTCGCCGGCCGCCAACCGCGACGGTTGGGCGATCTGGCGGCCGGGACCGTGGTCGTCCACGATCGTGGCCTGCGGCGGCTCGGGCGCGATGGCGGCCCGCCGCTGCGGCCGGTGGTGACGGCCGGGCGCGACCCGGGGTCGCCGATTCCGGGCCTGGAGCGCTGCGGGAAGTTCGACCTCGACCTGCTTCAGGACTTCTTCTCCCGACCCGGACTCACCTCGGAGCGGCGCCGGCAGCTCGCGGACGATCTCGTCGCCGCCCTGGGCGTTCGGGTGGGGCCGTCGCTCACGCGGGCCGCCGCCGAGGACCCGGTGGACTTCCTGGAGCGGATCTATCTGCAGCTCCGGCAGCGCTTCAGCGGCTCCTGAACGGGTCGGCCAGCGACACCCGCCGGGGGCCGGGGTCGGGCCGGAGCCGAAACTCCCGTTCCTGAGTGTCGCGATCCCCCGGCGGCGTGCGCGACCGGCTGGGCGTGCGCACCGGGGCTGCCCGCTCCGGTCCTTCGTGGAGATTCCGGCGGACCGTGACCGGGCGTCGGGACGCCTCGACCACCGCCTCCAGGAAGGCCCAGCTCCGGTAGGCCGCATAGGCGGCGAGCGCCAGCAAGGTCAGCGATCCGACCGCGTTGAGCAGACCCGCCAGCGGCGGGGCCACGACGGAGAGTGCGGCGCACCCTCCGACCACGGCCAACCCGGTCTTGAAGCGTCCCCTAGCCATGCTCATCAACAGGAGTCCGGCGGGGGGGCCGCGGCGGGCCGGGTAGGATTGTTCTGACTTGGCAGAGTTGACGCGTCCCGATCACGGCCACGGGCCGCACGCCCACCGCAGCTGGCTGCATCTGCTGGCGGTAGATCCGGCCTTCGAGCCCTTTCCCCGAGCCCTCGTCGGGGTGAGCGCGCTGCTCGTCAGGCACGGCTTGGCGGTCGCTGGCTCGGAGGGGGAGCTGCTGCCGGGGCCGGATTTCGCCAGGCTGCTGAGCGTCGAGCGATTCCATCGCTCGCTGCCCGTGGCCGGGGCGGCGGCCGGGCGGCCGAGGGGCGAGGTGCGGGTGGAGTCCGGAGTGTGGCGCTGCTACCCAGATCCCGGCCCGCGGGGATTCGACAGTTCGCCGCTGCGCGGCTACGCGGCCCCCTGCTCTCGGTGTGGCATCGAAGTGGAGTTCTTCGCCCTGCGCTTCCCGTTCCCCGACCCCCTGCTGGGAGCCTGTCCCGGCTGCGGGTCGGAGTTGCCGCTGCTCCAGCTGCCATGGCTTCCGGCGCTGCCGATGGGCCGGATGGAGATCACCTTCGGGGACCTGGAGGGCCGGCCCAGCCTGCGCTCTCGGCCGGTGTACTGGGAGCTGGAGGAGGCGCTGGGCACCGCTCTGCGGGAGGTTCACGTGACTCTCTGAGGCCTTCACACCTCGCTGGCGGCCAGTCGCCGCACGGCCCGGCTCCAGCGCCGGCCGGCGGCCTCGGCGCTGCCCTCGAAGTGGGCGGCCACATTCAGGGCGCCCGGGACCCGCAGCATCAGGTAGAGGCAGCTGAAGGCGTACAGCATCCCCACCACCCCGTGGCCACCGGCGAAGGCCAGGGCGATCGCCACCCGCAGCACCAGCAACTGCCCGAACTGCATGAACAGTGACACCACCAGGAGCCGCGACCACTGCCGGGCGAAGCCGCGGGTCTCCGGCAGGATCCAGCAGGTGGCTGCCAGCGGGGCGCTGGCGCACAGCACCGCCAGCAGGGTGTAGCGGACCACGTAGGCCAGCGCCAGGATCACCACCGCCAGCGCCAAGGCGGCGGCGAAGAGGAGCAGGAATATGTTGTCGGCGGCGCTGGCCACGGCCGGCCCGCTCAGCGGTGAGCTCCAGGGCAGGTCGCCCAGGTTGACGGCGGCGCCTCCGACCACCACCGCACAGAGAGCGTTGTTGAGGTTGATCAGCTGTTGGACGAGGGGCAGGCTGAAGGCTGCCAGCGCCACCGCCGCCAGGACCCGGGGAAGCACCACCTGCAGCTGATGATGGCGGCTGCCCCCGGCATCCACCACCGTCCGCAGCGAGCTGTACACCAGGATCGCCGCCAGCAGAGCGCTCCCGGCGACCACCAGCAGGTGGTTGACGGGCGCCAGCCCGGGGCTCTGGGTGAACGCCAGCCGGCGGCTCGGGGAGGCGGCGTCGTAGGTGCCGAAGAGATAGCTGCCAAGGGCTGAGTTCAGCGCCCCGTGGGCCTGGCTCACAAACTCGCTCAACCCGCCGCTCAGCAGATGGAGCAGCATCGCCAGCGGGTCGAAGGAGAAGGTGGGCAAAGTGAGCCCCGACCGGGCGGGCACGCCTACCCCAGGCTGGAGGGCACCGCCGCCAGCAGGACGTGGGTGAGCAGCCCCGCCAATTCCACTCCCAGGGTGCCCACCGCGATCCGGCCCAACCAGCGCTGCGCCTCCATGGCGCTGTGGGGGCTGGGCGCCACCACCCTCCAGACGAAGGCGCAGACGAAGGCCAGGGTGCCCAGGCTCCCGATCAGGCCCTGCCCCAGCAGCACCCAGGAGTTGAGCAGAGAATCAAGCTCGCCCATCGCACATGCCCCCCACTACGGTCCAAGCCCTGCCTAAGTCCGGTCAGCCAGGGCCAGGGAGGCGAGCGATGTCTTCAGCCGCAGGCGGCCTCCCACGGGCCCTCACCGGCGGTGACCACGATGGTGACCGGACCGTCGTTGACCGAGCTCACCTCCATGTGGGCGCCGAACCTGCCCTCCCCGACCGGGGAGACCCCCAGGTCACGCATCGACGCGGCCAGGGTCGCGCAGAGAAGCCGGCCCTGCTCCGGGGGGGCGGCCCCCAGGAAGGAGGGCCGGTGACCCCGGCTGGTGTCCGCGAAGAGGGTGAATTGGCTCACCAACAGGGCCCCTCCCGCGGTGTCGAGCAGAGAGCGGTTCAGGCGCCCCTGGGAGTCGGCGAAGATCCGCAAACTGGCCAGCCTCGTGGCCAGGTGGTGGGCCACCTCGGTGTCATCGCCGGGGGCCACCCCCACCAGCACCAGCATCCCGGCGCCGATCTCTCCGACCACCTCCTCGCCCACGGTGACCCGCGCCTGGGCCACCCGGGCCACCACCGCGCGCAAGCGCTACCCGATCGCCCGGAGGCTGCGGTAGATGCGCATCGCCTCGGCCTCGGCCTCCAGGAAGCCGGGTGCCTGGTCGCGCATGCCCTGGATGGAGAAGCTCCACCAACCGGCCGGGCTGGCCGGTCCCGGCATGGTGGCGCCGCGATGGCGGGGAGGGTAGAACGTGATCGTGGCGCCGGGCATCCGCTTGAAGATCGGCCCGGAGACCATCAGGTCGTCGATGGTCTGCGGCCCGACCACGGCGCCTTCCACGAGCTCCATCAGCCGCTGCTTGCGAATCGGGTTGTCGGGGTCGTCGACTACGACCCTGCCCCCCAGCTCTCGGCCGATCCGCAGCAGACCGAAGGAGATTGCCAGGGCGTCGGTCTCGTCGCCGGCCACCTTCACGAATCCGGCCCCCACCACCGGCTCGATGGTGTCCAGGCGCAGGTGGCGGAGGTACTCGGACTGGAAGAGCCCCGGGGAGTGGTCGGTGGCCAGCCACATCGGCTCGGTGCGCCAGGCCCTGGTGATGGCGAAGCGGTCAACGGCCTCCGACCAGCTGGTGGCCGTGCCCCGGCCCACGTTGAGCAGGCGGTAGTGCACGACCCGGGCCATGGCCCCTGATTCTAGCCAGGCCCGAGAGCGGCCCCCAACTCCGCCGCGGGGTCGGGACCGGGGGAAGCCCCGGTGAGCCAGAGATGATGCAGGCCAGGAGCCTCGACCTGCAGCGGGCAGCGACGTGGACCAGAGACCAGCAGGAAGTGGCCGCGCCCGGCCTGTTGCAGCCACTCTCGCTGGGCGTCGTCAAGGGCGAACGCCCGCTGCAGCCGGAGGGCTCCCGCCGGGGCCTGGGCTCCCAGCAGCATGGTCGCCGAGTTGACCGCGACCACCTCCCCAGCCCCCCCGACCAGGTCCCCCGCCGCCTGGGTCAGCAGCATCAGCGACCCCTGGTATTTCCGGATCCGCCTGGCGAGGTGGGTCATCAGCGACTGCAGGGCGGGGTTGTCGGCCAGCAGCCCGGCCTCGTCGACGATCACCTGCTTCAATCCCGGCTCGCCCTTGGCCCAGTCCCACAGCCAGCGCGAGACCAGCAGCGTCGCTCCCGGTATCCAGGCTGGGGGGAGGTCGCGGATGCCGATGCCGAGCGCGGATCGCACCGCCGGGCCCCTGCCCGGGCGGCTGAACAGCTGACCCGGCATTCCCTGAACCCATGGCCTCATCCGGTGGGCCAAGGATCTGCCGGCGGGCTCGGCCTCGAGCCCCGGCAGGCAGTCTCCCAGCACCGGCTGCCCAGCGGCCTGCCGGAGGCCGCTGATGGCCTGCAGCAGACACCCCGACTCCTCCGGGCCGAGCGGGCCGCAGAGCAGGCGAACCAGCTCCAGCGCGGCCAGCGGAGTCTCCCCGGCCTCCCCCATCTCCAGGATGTTGAACCCGCTGTCAGGGTCGTCGGCGAGGTCCAGGTATTCGCCACCCACCGACTCGCACCAGCCCCGGTGCTCATTCTCGGGATCGACCACGACCACCAGCTGGCCCCGTCGCACCGCCTCCAGGCCCACCAGCCCGGCCAGATAGGACTTGCCGCTCCCAGATGACGCCACCACCCCGAGGTTGGCGTTGGCGAGGTCACGATCACAGTGGAGGTCGACTGCGACCGGCAGCCCGGTGCGCAGATGCCGTCCCAACAGGCTCTGCCGGGGTGACGGTTCCGTGCCACCCTCCAGCCACGGCCACAGGGTTGCCAGCTCGGCTGTGTCCACCAGGCGACGGCCGGCAGGAGCGTTGGCGGCGATGCTCTCCAGGCGAGCCGGCAGCTCGTCCATCCAGGCCGGGGTCAGGCTCCCCCGCAGCGCCTCCATGCGCGCGCGCAGCCCCCTTGCCAAGGTGGCGGCCTGGCTGGCGGAGTCCCCCGCCAGGCTCACCGTCACCGCCAACTCGAAGACCCGGCCGCTTCCCGTCGCCAGCACCCGCCGGAGCCTGTCGGTGGCATCCACGGCCGCCTCCACATTGGGATCCGAACCCTGGCCCCCCCCGGCCAGCTCCCGGGCCCGCAGACCCCGGAGGCGATACCGCAGATGGCGGTCCGCGGCCGCTCCCGAACGGGGTCTGATGTGGATCGCGAGGTCGTACTCGGCCGCGATCCCCAGCAGCGCCCACAGCCAGCCCGGCTCCACCTCAACCCCGGGCAGCTGGGCCAGGCGCAAGGAGGCGAGCCAGCGGCCTCCGGCCCGCAGGGACGTCGCCGTCTCGCGCACCACTCCCTCCGCCAGAGCCGGCAGCCTCTCCACCCGATCGACGGTGAGCCCGCAGCGCTGGGCCAGCTGGGCCGCGAGCTCCTCGACACGCTCCCGGGTGGTTCTCGGAACCACCAGATAGACCGGTCGGCTGTAACTGGGACGAAGCTCCAGCCCGGCTCGGAGGTGAGCCAGCCGGGCGCGCTCCAGGGCGGTCCTGGCGTCGCCGGCCGTCCCCGGCACGTTCGCCTGCGGGCGGAGCCTTCTGGAGCAGACCACGAAGGTCAGCTCGGCCTCCAGCTGGTCAAGCCAGCCGGCGAAGGCGGTCGTCAGGCGCTGGCGGTCTGGGGCGGTCAGTTCGAGGAGGTCGGGGCCCCCGACGTGCCAGCAGCTCGTCGCGCCAGCGTCTGGGCTACCGGTGACGGGTGCCATCTCGATCGGCCGCCATCCAGACTCCCGCCTGCCGGCGCGGGCCAGGGCCAAGCCTCCAGCCGAAGCGGAACGCCCGACCTGCCCATGCCGCCAGGGAGAGGCCGGCGAAGCGCGCCCAGGCCAGGCCCGCTGTGCTCACCAGCAGCAGGGCCGCGATCCCCATCCGGAGAGGGGCGGCCAGCGGCAGGTGGAGAGCCTCCAGGGTGGCGCCCAAGCCAGCCCCCGCGAGCCCGAGGCGGCCGGCCGGCAGCCCCAACGCGATCACATCCTCCCGGTCCTGGGGGTCGCCGAACCGAATCCGGGGCATCCGCACACCTCATGGGGCTACCGCTGGGGCACGGTGCTGGCGCGCTCACCTCAGGGGTCCCCCAGGCGGCTGCGGCCGGGGCGGCGCCCTATGGACGGCTGACTTCGACCGCGAAACCCACTGTCTGGGCCGGCCGCCGGGGCTCCTTGGTGACCCGGACCAGGACCCGCTCCGCCCGCGGCATGGCGAGCACCGAGTCCGCGATCCTGGAGGCGAGGGTCTCCAGCAGATGAAACTCCTGCTCCTCCGTCACCAGCCGCACCGCCTCGTAGATCTGGGAATAGTCCAATCCGTCCTCGAGGCGGTCGCTGGCAGCCGCGCGGGCGATATCCGCAGTCAGCTCCAGATCGACGGTGAAGTGGGAGCCCAGGCGGCGCTCGGCCTCGTTGTTGCCGTGCCGGCCGAAGAAGCGGAGCCCGCGCAGCAGCAAGCGGCCCCGGGTGTCCGGGAGAGTCTCCCGGTCGGCATTCTGATCAGGCAGCTCCATGCTTGCAAGAGGATAGCTGCCCGGGGCTCGATGCCCGGGAGCGCACGGGTGGGGCGGAGCGCGAGGGGCCGTCCGCACCGCCCTCGGACGGCCACCCGCCGGCGGTCGATTCGAAGTCGGCGCCGGCTCTCAATCCCCCGCCTCGACCGACGGGAGGGTTGGCGAACGATCCCCAGTCAGGTCCGCCGCATCTTGGGATCGCCCTCAGGAGGCGTCCTTGGCGGTCGTTGAAGGCGGGTCCACGGCCTCGATGGAATCGATGTGGATCACCTCCCGGCGGTTGTCGCGAGTTGGGAACAGCACCACCAACGTTTGAGAGAGAGCCGCCGTCACCTGACCGACGTCACCCACCGAGATCGAGGCGATCGGCTCCCCGGTGCTGTGGCGGACGACATCGTTGACCTTGACCCAGGTGCCGGGTGGCCAACGCATCTCCGGGGTCAACTCCTCCGGGGAGAGGTCCTCCGGGGAGACGTTGCCGCGATTGCCTCCCCAAGGTCGCGGCGGCGAGGGCCTCGGGGCCGCCCTGACCACCATCGGGGGCACCACCACCGCCTCGGTGACGTCCACCTCCAGGTCCAGGTCGTCCTCGGTGAGCGGAGTCGGGCTTGGCTCCTGCTCGTCCGCGGAGGTAGGCTCGTCGGCATCCGGGGGTCGCTCGGAACTCATTAGATCATCCTGTTGGGGGCGCGACCGATCGCGCTCAAACGGCTCGCCCGTGGTGGGCGGGGGCCGGCGACCAGACTATCACGGGGCGGCTCACTCCTCCACGATGGAGACGATCCGCCAGGGCTCCTTGGAGTCGTCGAAAGCGAGCACCACTTGAACCGCGTCGTTGGCGCTGGTGGGGGCGGCTCCGGTGCACAGGAAGCTGGTCCGGTCCCGGTAGCGGACGCGCGCCCTCGGTCCGCTCGGGGCCGCCTCCCGGCCCACCTCCAGGTGGAGCGACTCGCGGAAGGGGCTGACCTGGATGCCGGCCATCTGATAGGCGCTGAAGCGAGCCCTGACCTCACTCAGAGCGTCTCCCGCGAAGGCCTGCCCGAGCCGGGTCAGGTTGCCGGTCATGGCCGCGTCGTCAATGATGGCGAGCGCCCGCTGGAGCTCGGACCGGAGGCGCTCCCCGAGCTGCGGGCTGGTGGATCTGCGGCGCATTGAAAAGTTGGGCATGCCGCCTCAGCCGCTCCGGGGCCGAAGCGGTCGCAGCAGGTCGGTCGGCAGGTAGGCCGTCTCCTGGGGGGTGGGGGCCGGGCCGGCGTCGATCACCTGGGGTTCAGAACGGGCCGGCTCCCGGTCCAGTGAGACCGGAGCCGGCGGCACTTGCACCGGCGTCTCGTTGGCCCACTGGTAATCCTGACCAGCCGGCGTCTCCTCCCTGGCGGGGGCGGCGGGCGCGGCAGCACCCCGGGGAGCCGGATGTCCCTCTGCCTCGGAGGTGGAATCCGACAGCCCGCCCCTGCCCAGGAGGGCGACCGGAAGCGCCTCCAGGCTCGGGATCAGGGTCATTCCGGTGGCCTCGATCATCCACTGGAGGGTGGCCGCGGGCCAGATGGTCGCCCCCGGATGGACAAAGCAACGGCTGGCGGAGAAGTGGGGCAGCTGGCTCAGCAGGGTGAAGCCGGGCACGGCGGCGAAGACCACGGCATCCGGCGTGTGCCCGCCCTCGATGAGGCGCCGGATCAGGGCCAGGCTGGTGATGGGGTCGCCCAGCTCAGGGCTCTCCGTGACGCCCATGATCTCGAAGGAGGGCAGCAGCTGGCGCGCGCGCTGGACCAGCTCCACGTCTCCCACCACCACCACGCTACTCACGCTCGCGTCGTCCGCCGAACCGGGGGGGATCGTCGAGCGGGATCACTTCGAGCAGAAGCGGCTTCATGGGAACATCCCGTTCAGGCCACCTCTTCCAGATGGACGGTGACCTCGTCCAACCGGGCCCAGTCGATGGCGACGCCGAGGCCGGGACCGGTTGGGACCGGAAGCGTCCCATCCGCCGCCAGGACGAATGGATCTTCCAGGATGTCGCGCTGGAAATAGCGGTCGCTGGCGGACGTGTCTCCCGGCAGCGTGAACCCTGGAAGCGAGGCGAGGGCCAGGTTGGCCGCTCGGCCGATCCCCGTCTCCAGCATGCCCCCGCACCAGACCGGCCACCCAGCCTCGACACAGGCGTCGTGGATCTCCCGGGCCGGGAGCAGCCCGGCCACCCGACCTGCCTTGATGTTGAGGATGCGTCCCGATCGGAGGAGAACCGCCGCCCGCAGGTCGGCCAGCGACTCGACGCTCTCGTCGAGGCAGACGGAGGTCCTGATCTGGGCCTGGAGAGCCGCGTGGTCGATCAGGTCGTCGTGGGCCAGCGGCTGCTCGATCATCATCAGGTCGAACTCATCCAGCTGGCGCAGCCGCTCCGCGTCCGCCAGCGTGTAGGCGCTGTTGGCGTCCATCATCAGCGCGGTGGTCGGAAAGCGCTCCCGCACCGCCTTGGCCAGCTGCAGGTCGTAGCCGGGCTTGCACTTGAGCTTGATGCGCTGGTACCCCTGGGCGAGGTACCCCTCGATCGCGCTCAGAGTCGCCTCCAACGAGGCCTGGATCCCGATGCTCACCCCGCTGGGGATCCGCGGCTTGACCCCGCCCAGGATCGTCGCCAGGCTGAGTCCGGCCGCCTGCCCCGCCTGGTCGAGCAGCGCCATCTCGGCCGCCGCCTTGGCCATGTTGTGGCCGCGGACCCAGGCCCAGCGCCCGGACTGCTCGGAGGGGCTGGCCGCCGGACGGCCCAGGATGGAGGGGATGATGTGCCGCCGCAGGGCCTCGGTGGCCGAGGCCAGGGTCTCGTACGAATAGCCGGGGTCCACTCCCGCCGCACATTCGCCCACGCCCCTCAGGCCCCCACCGAAGAGCTCGACCAAGAGGGCGCGCCGCTGTGTCTGCGTCCCGAAGCTGGTGGTGAAGGGAGATACCAGGGGCAGAGCCACGACCCGGAGGCGGGCGCGCTCCACCGGCAGCGCCGGAAGCTCGACCGAGTTCATCTGGGCACCTCCCGTCCAAGGGTCTCGATACAGCCCGCCAGCAGAGCCGCACGGGCGGCCAGGGAGCTGAGCGAAACCCACTCGCCCTCAGCGTGGGCGTTGCCGCCCACCGCCCCCAGGCCATCCAGGGTCGGCACCCCCAAGGCGGCGGTGAAGTTGCCATCGCTGCCGCCCCCGACGACGGTGCCCTGCAGCGGCGGCCATCCCAAGCTTGCCGCCACCCCGGTCGCGATCTTGAACAGGGCAGCCGAGGCGCCGGGCTCCAGGGGAGGCCGGTTGGCACCACCGGTCACCTCCAGCGTCGCCTCGCCATGCTCCGGGCGCAGGTGGTGGATCCCGTGGTCGACCCGCTCCGCCTCGGCGACCGTCGCGAAGCGCACGTCCACGGCCAGCTCGGCCTCGGCGGGAACCACGTTGGTCCGGTGGCCGCCCTGAAGGACGGTGGGGGTCACCGTGGTCCCCAGCTCGGGCCTGGCGAGCGAGGAGACCTGGCTCACCAGGCCGGCCAGCTCAACCACCGCGTTGACGCCCAGCTCCGGCTCCAGCCCGGCATGGGCGGCCCGGCCCAGCATCCGGAGGTGATAAGTGCCGACGCCCTTGCGGGCGACCTTGACGGCCTTCCCGAAGGCGGCCTCGAGCACCAGCACCGCGGTGCTCCGGCTCGCCTCCTTCTCGATCAGGCGGCGGGACGCGGCACTGCCCACCTCCTCGTCACCGGTGCAAAGCAACGTCACTTGTGGTATCGCCGCTCCCGCATCCCCAAGGGCGGCCAGGGCGGCCACGGCGATCACCACCCCCCCCTTCATGTCGAACACGCCAGGTCCGCTCGCCCGTCCGTCACTCACCTGGAAGAGGGGCTGGAACGAGCCGAGTTCCCAGACCGTGTCGAGGTGGGCCAGCAGCACCACTCCGGGCGCTTCCCCCTCCCCCGCCCGCATGATCAGATGAGGCACGCCCTGCGCGGATCCCAGCTCGAGCCGCCGCGGCTTGAGCAGCCGCCGGCCCCAGCCGGCCACCGCTTCGCCGCAGCGCTCGATGGCGCTGGCATTGCCACTTGGCGACTCGATCCGTACCAGCTCCTCGAGCATCTCCGCCCAGAGGGGTTGGCGCTGGTCGAGCCACCGTTGAACGGCGGGCAGGTCCATCGACTCACTCCGATGGTGCACGAATAGATTCTAGGTCGGACGGGCCCCATCTCCAGGGGGCGTCGCCATCGGAGCGCCGACATCCGGGTCGTCACCGAACGGTGTCCCGATCACCGTGGGCAGCGGATCTATGTGGGGCGGCTGGTGCCCGAAGAACGATCCCAGCAGGAGCACGATCCCGGCAGCCTCCTGGCGCAGACGGGAGTCCTGCCACCTTCGGCTCAGCAGCCACCGCGTCAGCAGTCCCATCAGCTCTCAGCTTACTTGCAGACCCACTCCCCGGACTCGCCGATCGAGAACATCTTGGCGGCGATGTTGGCCTGCTGGGTGGGGTTCCAGATGTCGGTGCCGCCATGTCCGTAGAAGGTGGCGGGCATGAACTGGAACAGGCCGCTGGCGCCTGACGAGCGGTTCACGTCCACGGGATCGAGACCAGACTCACACTCCGCCACGGAGATGAGCCAGCTGTAGGAGACGTTGTACTTCTGGGCGGCCGCCCAGATGATCTGCTTGATGGTCCCGACCGGGGGCTCGGCCACGGGCTGCCAGAAACTGTTGCCGTAGGCCGGCCCGGCCGCGGGGGCGGCGGTCAGCGGTGGTGGCGGAGGGGTCACCTGCGCCACCTGGAGCGGCATCGTGATCTCGTAGCTGGTCGGCGAGAGGATGTTGCTGGCCTGACTGGCGATCTGCCCGATGGCGGCCGGCGCCTTCGCCACGGGGCCGCGCGCACCGCTCATGGTGAGGACTCCCAACAGCGGCACCGAAGCCAGCACCACGCCCGCGGCGACGATCCAGTGCAGGCGGCTGGCCAGCAACGGCAGCGAGCGGCGCTGGGCTGAGACCTTGGGTCCCAGCCTCAGCTCAACCCGGGCCGTATATGAAGCCCAGGTACCCTGCGCCATCCGTCACCCAGCGATAGTCGACCCGATCCCACCCGCCCCCCGGGGCGCCGAAATTCATCTCCGAAACCTCGAACTGGTTGCCCTGCACCGCCTGCACATAGGCCACATGCCCGTAGCTGTAGCTGTAGCCGGGGACGTCCTGCCCCCAGACCACGATCGACCCCACCTTGGGTGCCTGCCCCTCGGAGTAGCCCGCGGCGGCGGCATTGGCCCACCACTGGTAGGCGTTGCCGCCCCAGGTGACCTTGCGCTGGGTGGCCACGTACCAGGTGCAGTCGCCGTAGGCGAAGGTCCAACTGCCGCCGCCGCCGCCGCCACCACCACCGCCGCTGGCAGGCTGCAGGTTTGAGAGCGCCGCCAGCACCTGCTGCGACTGTGCTCCCAACTGCTGCTGCACCGCCATGGCCTGGCTCTCGTCGACCATCAGCTGCTTGGTGTCGGCGCTGACCACCTGCTGGTCGTGCTGCATATTGCCGACCAGACCGGCCACCTGCGATGCGATCGCCGCCGGCAGGGTGGTGCTGCTCAAGAACTTGGACAGGCTGGGCGCCGCCAGCGCGTCCGCCACCGCCTGGCTGCCGTTCCCGTCCACGTAGGCGGTGCTGACCAGGTTGGTGAGGGCGTTGCGATCGGCCGCCAGCTGCTCCTGCAGGACCGCGGCCGTCTCCTGGTCCGAGGCCAGATGCTGGTTCAGCTGCTGCAGATAGGTCTGCTCAGCCTCCACCTTGACCAGGAGCGCCTTCACCTGGCTCTGAGCCGCGAGGTCTCCCTCGGCCTTGAGCTGGTTGAGCAGACTGGTCAGCTGGGTGCTGTTCGCGGCCGTTCCCTGCTTGGCGGAAGCCGCCGGACCAGGCCCCATAACCGCTGAGACCCAGACCGCGCTGGCCATAGCGAGCGCAAGCGAGGCATGCCGAATCAATCGGGCTCCGCGCATCTGTCCTCCCACATAGCGCGACCTTTACCAGGGGGGACCCTAACCTATCCGGGTGGCCCCGGTCAACCCCCCTCGCGGTCCCCGGGGTCACCAGCTGCCCCCAGGCCGAAGGAGTGGACCAAATCCACCAGGCGGCGCAGCTGATCCGGGTCGGAGTCGGGCAGGACCCCGTGGCCGAGATTGAAAATGTGCCCTGGCCGACCGCCAGCCTCCTTCAGGACCGCCTCCGCAGCGGGCTTGAGCACGTCCCATGGGCACAGCACCAGGGCCGGGTCCAGATTGCCCTGGATGAAGCGGTCACGGCCCAGCCGGCGCCAGGCTCGGCCGAGGGGTAGGCGCCAGTCCACCGACACTCCGGGAGCGCCGGTGCTGGCGATTCCGGCCAGCAGGTGGGCCGACCCGGTGGAGAAGTAGAGGGCCGGGACAGTCGGCGCCAGCGCCGCGAAGAGGCGGGCCAGATGGGGAGCCACCTGGCGCTGGAAGGAGACGGCGTCCAGGACCCCGACCCAGCTGTCGAAGACCTGCACCAGCTGCACTCCCGCCCCGGCCTGGGCCACGAGGTAGCGGGCGAGAACCTCGGTGAGGGTGGCCATGAGCTGGTGCCAGAGCGCTGGTTGACCGCGCATCAGCGCCCGCACACGGGGATAGTCCCGTGAGCCGTGGCCCTCCACCAGGTAGCAGGCGAGGGTGAAGGGAGAGGCGGCGAACCCGATCAGGGCCGCCCGTTCGCCAAGTTGCGCCCGGGCCAGGCGGATCGCCGAGAACAGGTAGGGAGTCGCCTCCTCGGCGGCCAGGACCCGGATCCGTTGCACCTGGGCGCGGCTCCGAATCGGGTCCTCCACCACCGGTCCCGCGCCCTCCTGGATCGCGAAGGGTATGCCCATGCCCTCCAGCGGCAGCATGATGTCCGCAAACAGCACGGCGGCATCCACCCCCAACAGGTCGACAGGCATGCAGGTCACCTCGGCGCAGAGTTCCGGGCGGTGCACCATCTCCATCAGGCTCAGCCGTTGGCGAAGTGCGCGGTACTCCGGCAGGGACCTTCCGGCCTGGCGCATGAACCAGACCGGGGTGCAGTCCGCTCGCTCCCGGCGGGTGGCGGCCAGCACGCGGGCGGCGGTCATGGTGGAGAGGGCGACATGAGCAAGACCGGGTGAGCATGACAAGTCCGCGCCTCCGCCGGCTCGCCGGAGGCTTCGCGGCGGTCGCCCGTCCCGGTCCCGCCGCGGCCTGCACGGCGCTCACGGGGATGGCCGGCTGGAGCGCGGCCCAGCAGGCCGGCAGCCCTTCCAAGGGGTGGTGGCGACGGCTCCTGCCGGCCTTTGCGGCGACGTTCTTGGCCCAGATCAGCACCGGCAGCCTCAACGACGTCTTCGGCCGCCGAGCCGACGCCATCGATCGGCCCTGCGAGCCGATCCCCCGTCGCGCCCTGAGCCCCGCCCAGGCGCTCATGTTCAGCGTCTCCGCACGCACCGTCTGTGCGGAGGGTGCTCGGCTGGGAGCGGAACCCTTGTGCGACTGCGGTAGGAGGCGGTGCGCCGATGCGGGAGCCAGCGGGCGGGGAGGCGAGGAGCAGGATGGCGGGGCCGAGAT